>CAZRIE010000014.1:0-15405 GCA_964600075.1 uncultured Flavobacteriaceae bacterium | reverse complement strand
AGAGTCGTTACAGTACAATGACACCTATACTCGTGCACAATTCGGACAGTATTCGCAAACAGCTAGGAATGCGTACGACTGGAACACCGATGTACTGGTAACCTGGAATAAAAGCATTTCAGAAGATTTTAAACTAGGTCTTAATGTGGGCGCCAACCAAAGAGTCTTTGAAAGCAAAACGCTAACTGGTAATGGAACTAATTTTACCATAGAAAATTTCTTTGCTTTAAGCAATACCCAAAACCCGGTAGCCACGGAGCAACTTGATCGATTTGAAGTACAATCAGTATATGGGTTAGCAGAATTTTCATATAAAAACGCGATTTTTCTTAATGCGACGGCAAGAAACGATTGGAGTTCTACCTTACCAGAAGAAAACCGATCTTATTTCTACCCTTCGGTAGGTCTTACCGCTGTGGTGAGTGATTTAGTAGATTTCGGAAGTGGCTTTAGCTTTTTAAAGTTACGAGCCAACTGGGCCGAAGTAGGTAATGATACCGGATCATTTCTATTATCAAGAAGGGCGGATATCCGTAATGGAACTTTGGACATCAACCCGACCCAACCTAATTCCCAATTAAGACCGGAAAGTACGCAGTCTTTAGAACTTGGATTTGACTCAAGGTTTTTTGATAACCGACTGCGTTTTGACTTTACCTATTATAAGACCAATACTTTTGATCAGATTTTTAGTACACCAACACCAGTGGCCTCAGGTATAGCGAGTATCTTCCAAAATGGAGGGGATATTCAAAACAGAGGTATTGAGCTAGTGCTAGGAGGAACTATTATCGAAAATGATAATTTCTCTTGGGATTTGGACGTGAATTGGGCCACAAACGAAAATGAAGTCTTGGCAATCGCAGACGGTTTTGATCGCTTAGTCGTTAATACTGACTTTGTTCGTCAATACGTATTGGAAGTCGGTGGAGAATACGGAGATATTTATTCTAAAGGATTCGAACGTGACGAGCAAAATAGGATTATTGTAGACGATTTAGGTCTTCCCATTATTACTCCTGGTATTGATGCCGTTAAGGTAGCCAACTTTAACCCAGATTGGCTAGGTGGTATACGAAATTCGTTCCGCTATAAGAACTGGAATTTTAATTTTCTCATCGATATTCGAGAGGGCGGTAGCGTGACCACTTTTACTGAAGCTATTCTTGCTCGAGATGGGGTACTTGAATATACTGCTGATGGTCGCGATACAGGTATTATTTTTGGACAAGATATTTTTGGAAGTGAAACAGCGGTAAGGCAAGATGGCTCACCAAACACAATTGTAGTAAGCCCAGAAGAATACTATAACCGTGTAGGGGGTAGAAATTCACCCGTTGGTGAAGCATTTGTCAGAGAGCTATCTAATATTCGACTACGGGAAATGGTATTTGGCTATACCCTACCACAGAAAATGATAGCGAACACGTTTATAAAATCGGCTAATTTTTCGTTAGTAGGTAGAAACTTATTCTTCATCACCAACAAAGCTGAAAATTTTGATCCGGAAATCGTTAACAACACAAATAATAGTAGTGAAGGACGTGAAGCTTTTGCACTACCAACATCTCGCAGCGTTGGTGTATCGATTAACTTTGGATTTTAAAAAAAATTGTAATATATTAAAAGAAAAAACATGAAAAAAAGAATAACAAAACTATGTTTAGGGCTTCTCCTTATAACATATGTCACAAGTTGTACGGATGATTTCACGGAACTGAACACCGATCCCAAGAATTTTACGGAAGATGCGGTGACAGCAGCCGAATATCCGCTGTTTGTCAAAAGGGCGCTTTACACGCCTAATTACATGCCCTTTGATCAAGCTAGGGGGCCATTTCAATTGAGTCATTCCTTGTTTTCTGATGTCTACGCCAATTACTTTGCGACTACGGCACCTAACTTTGGTAGTGATCAATTTGACTTGATTGGCCGTTGGTTGAACGGGGCCTATAGTTATTACTATCAGCGACCAGCACCGCTTATTAAATTTTCGGAAGATTCGGCAGAAGAATTGGGCTTTACCTTAGAAAACGCCATGATGAAAGTTTGGCGGGTCTATGCCTATCATAGAATTACCGACTTCTGGGGCCCGATACCTTACTCGAACTTCGGAAATGGGGAAAAAACAGTTCCTTACGATTCACAAGAGGCCATTTATAACGATTTCTTTATTTCTTTGGAAGAGGCCGTGACAGTTCTTAAGGCCAATGCAGGTGGAACCTCGTTTTTAGCAGGTAATGATGTAGTTTATGGCGGAGATGTAGACTCTTGGTTGAAGTTTGCCAATACATTACGTTTGCGTTTGGCAATGCGCGTTTCCTATGTCAATCCAGCCCTGGCCCAAAGTAATGCAGAAGCAGCAGTTCGCGATGGTGTAATGCTAGCTAACGAAGATAATGCCGTGATTCAAACCGATATTAATTTTCAGAACAGTTATAACACCATTACACAATGGGGAGAATTTCGCATGAGTGCAGATATGGAGAGTATCTTAAAAGGATACCAAGATCCACGTATCGCCTCCTTTGCCTCACCTGCCGCTGTTCCAGATCCATCTGACGATCCCGCTGGTATTGAATTTCCATACGAAGGGATGCAAAATGGCCAAACTTCCGAAGCCAAGGCTACTATTAACTTTAACGGGGAAACATCTGATATGTCAGCCCCTTATATCTTAGGTGGGGATCCTGGTCCTGCTTGGGTAGTAATGGCGGCAGCTGAGCCTTATTTCTTAAGGGCCGAAGGTGCGCTAAGAGGTTGGGCCATGGGCGGAGCATCTCAAGAATTATACAATCAAGGTATTGTGGCCAGCCATGTACAATTGGGCTACGATGGAACCAATTTGTCCGGGGACGATTATGTAACAAGTACACTAACGCCAGTGTCGTTTGACGGTACTACGCCACCCGCTTCGACGGCTCCTATAGCTTATAATGCTGGCGGATCTATGGAAGAACAATTGGAACAAATCATCACCCAAAAATGGATTGCACTTTGGCCTGATAGCGAAGAAGCTTATGCGGAACGTAGAAGAACGGGATATCCAAATCTTTATGATCGAGCGAACACTCTAAACCCGGACATAGCGACAGACGAGATTCCAAGTAGGATGCCCTACACGGACACAGAATATACTAATAATACCGCTGCTACAGAGGAGGCAGTATCGAATTTATTAGGAGGTCCAGATTTAGGCAGCACCAAACTCTGGTGGGATGCTAAAAACTAATTGCACTAATTTTTAACATGAAAAGACCGCCTTATAAGCGGTCTTTTTTGTTAATTCAAGTTTTATATTCTTAGATTTAATTATTCAATTCGACACTCTGGGCATGCGTTCAATATTAAAATATTTCTTGTTCTTTCTAATTGTATGTTCATGCCAAAAAGAAGATGACAGCAAACAGTTCTCATTACTTTCTCCTAAAACAACAGGGATAAAGTTCAAGAACTTGGTCGAAGAAACCAAAGAGTTCAATGTCTTGACCTACGGCTATCTCTATAATGGTGGTGGTGTTTCCGTTGGTGATGTCAACAATGACGGCCTTCCAGACATCTATTTTACAGGCAATATGGTTGGTAGTCATCTCTATATTAATCAAGGTGATTTTGAGTTTAAAGAAATAGCCAAAGAAGCGGGCGTTTTTGCAGAAGGCCTTTGGAATACCGGAACAACGATGGCCGACGTTAACGCTGATGGTTATCTCGATATTTATGTTTGTCGGTCAGCAGCCCCCAATTCAACTAAGAGAAAGAATCAATTATTTATAAACAACGGAGACTTGACTTTTACAGAAAAGGGCGCTGAATATGGTGTTGATGACAACGGCTACTCCACTCAAAGTGCTTTTTTCGACTACGATAAGGATGGGGATTTAGATCTCTATGTCTTAAATCATTCCACACAAGAATATGCCGGTTTCGGTCAAATTACGGCCTCTTTAAAGAAAAGAAAAAATCCTGCTTTTTCAGATAAGCTCTATAAAAATAATAATGGGAAGTTTCAAGATGTCACCGACGAAGCAGGGTTTACTTCAAATGTGTTAGGTTTTGGTCTTGGTCTTGCAATTTCCGATATCAATGGAGATGGCTGGTCTGATATTTATATCTCTAATGACTACAATGAACAAGACTATCTGTACATAAATCAACAGGACGGAACTTTTTTAGAAAGCCTTGAAAGCTTTATAGGCCATACTTCACTTTTTTCAATGGGTTCGGATATTGCCGATATCAATAATGATGGCTTCACCGATATAATGACCTTAGATATGTTACCGGAAGGCAATACACGTCAAAAAATGGTGTCAGGTTCCGATAATTATGACAAATATCAATTGTTGGTCAAATCTGGATTCTACAATCAGACCATGCGCAATATGTTACAACTGAACAATCAAGGAGCGTCATTCTCTGAAATCGGTCAGTTCTCGGGTATTTCCAATACGGATTGGAGCTGGGCTTCGCTCTTTGCCGATTTCGACAATGATGGCTTTAAAGATGTTTTCATCACCAATGGCTACAAAAGAGACTATACCAACATGGATTTTATGAACTATGCAGTTCAGGAAAAGTTAAAAGAAAATAAGACCGGAAAGCAAACGGCCATAATGGAGCTTTTGAAAAACATTCCTGCCACAGTTGAAGAAAATTATACGTACCACAATAATGGTGATTTAACGTTCACCAAAGTTAATTCCGAATGGGGATTAAATCAAAAATCCCTTTCCAACGGAGCCGCCTATGCAGACCTTGATAATGACGGAGATTTAGATCTGATTGTAAATAATATTATGGAAGAAGCTTTCATTTACCGAAACAACAGCGAGAAAATGAATGCCTCTAATAACTATCTGAGAATTCAACTGAAAGGGGGTACTGGAAACCCATTTGGAGTTGGGGCAAAAGTCTTCATTACTGTAGCTAATCAAATTTTGACACAAGAACTGATGCCTACAAGAGGTTATCAGTCTTCAGTAGATTACACGCTGATTTTTGGTCTGGGAGAGGCGGAGAAGATTGATAGTCTTAAAGTGATATGGCCAGATTTTAAGGAACAGAAGCTGAGTAAAATCGAGCCTAATACTACCTTAGTTTTAAGAAGTGGCGACGCAAAAAGAATCGACACGGAAGCCAAGCCTCTTGATATTGTTTATTTTACTGACGTTTCAGAGGATAGTTTGATTACATATACACATAAAGAAAATAACTATGTCGATTTCAAACGTGAACAATTATTGCCCCATAAACTCTCTACGCAAGGGCCAAAAATTGCGAAAGGCGATGTAGACGGAGACGGTTTGGAAGATATATTTATAGGAGGTGCAAAAGGAAGTGCTGGAGAACTCTTTCTACAGGCTAGAGATGGGCATTTCAATACGTCTAAAACAAGTTTTGTGGAGAGCCTCGGGTCTGAAGACATCGACGCTCTATTTTTTGATGCCGACAATGATAATGATCTCGATTTGTACGTTGTTAGTGGAGGACATGAGTTCGAAACGGATGCCCCCGAGCTACAGGATAGACTCTACATGAATAATGGTCAAGGAGCCTTCAGAAAATTGCAAACTTCCCTTCCAAAGATGCTCAACAATGGCTCCTGTGTTAAAGCAAGTGATTTCGATGATGACGGCGATTTAGACCTTTTCATTGGTGGGAGGTCAGTACCAGGTAAATACCCGACTAGTCCGAGAAGTTATATTCTTGAAAATGATGGAAAGGGAAATTATAAGGATATTACCCAAACCGTTAATAAATCTTTAGCGTTTCCAGGAATGGTTACGGATGCCCTTTGGGCAGATTTCAGTGGTGACGGCAAAGACGACCTTATACTTGTCGGAGAATTTATGCCTATCCGTACTTTCGAGAACGTGGAAAACAAACTGATAGAACGAACAGGCGCAGCAGGCCTAGATAATTCCCAAGGTTGGTGGAACAGTATAGAGCAAGGTGATTTTGATAATGACGGCGACATAGATTTCGTTCTCGGTAATTTTGGTCTTAACTCACAACTAAAAGCCTCGGTAGAAGAACCTGTCTCCATATATGCAAAAGATTTTGACTCGAACGGTTCCATCGATCCAATTCTTTGTTCGTTTATTATGGGAGAAAACTATCCCGTTTTTTCAAAAGATGATCTATTAGGGCAATTGAACGGGCTTAAATCTAGATATATTAACTATTCAGATTATGCGGATCAGAAAATAACAGATGTATTTACATCCGAAGAGCTAGAGGGCGCCACTGTTTTAAAGGCTGTAAATTTCTCGAGCAGTTATCTCGAAAACTTGGGTGATGGTAAATTTGACCTGAAGCCACTGCCAAGTGTAGCCCAGTTCTCCCCTATTTATGGAATACTTGCTGGAGACTTTAACCAAGATGGTAATTTAGATATCATAATGGGCGGAAATTTCTTTGGGACGCGTGTAAAATACGGACGATATGACGCCAACAAGGGAACGTATTTGCTTGGAGATGGCGGAGGAGGGTTTAACGCTGTAAACAATGTGGAAAGCGGCCTCAACTTAGATGGTGAAGTTCGAGACATCGCACTCATAGAACAAAGTGATAAAAGCCGACTTCTTGTATTCACAAAAAATAATGCTGCACTTCAGGTTTATAAATTAAACCAACAACAAGAAAAATAAATTGCTGAGTACTCTTGAGATGCTAAAAGAAAAATCCAAGAAAATTCCCTTGTTTCTCGGTCAAAAAAGAAGATCAAACTGACAATTACAATTTTATGAAAAATATGTTCGGATTAAATCATAAATATATTGTTCTTTCCCTTATTGCATGTTTATTTATTCATAATCAGGGGAAAACACAGGTGCCGCCCAGCGAAGAAAAGCCAAATGTTCTTTTTATAGCTGTTGATGATATGAATGACTGGGTAGGATATCTAGGCGGTCATGAAGGGATGAAAATCCATACTCCAAATATTGATAAACTTGCCGCGGCCTCCATGATCTTCACCAATGCTCATACGCCAGCACCGGCTTGTGCCCCTGCCCGAGCAGCTATACTTTCAGGAGTGCACCATGCGCGATCTGGAGTGGAGAACGTACATTGGGGAGATGGGCCCGAATGGAGAAATTTTCCCGGGCTTGAAAATGTTGAGACCTTAGAGCAATTTTTTAAAAATAAAGAGTATAAGACTTTAGGGGCGGGGAAAATATACCATAGCCAAGCACCTCCTTGGGCACCGACTAGCCAAGTGGAACCAGATAATTGGGATTTCTATTACCCGAGTTCGTATATCTCACATCCGTACCAAATTCGAGCGCCTAAAGATGTTATATATCCACATGATGTGGATAACAAAACCAGGCCCGGTGGCGAGATCAGCGGGGAAAATAGTTGGTGGACATGGGGGCCAATTCCCGTACCAGATGAAAAAATGGCGGACTACCACGTGGTGGACTGGGCTAATTATCAATTAGGATTGGAGCATGAGAAACCATTTTTTTTGGCCGCGGGAGTCTGGAAACCTCATGACCCGTGGGAGGTTCCGCAAAAGTATTTTGACATGTACCCATTAGAAGATATTGTGCTACCGGTTTATAAGGAGAATGACCTTGACGATGCTTTTGACCATGGTAGACGTTGGATTCATAAATGGGTAGAAGATAACCAGCAATGGGAAAAAGTGGTTCAATCCTATGCCGCGGCAATCAGCTTTTCAGATGCCATGGTCGGTAGGTTGTTAGATACCATTAAAAACTCCCAATACGCCAAGAATACTATTATCGTTCTATGGTCAGATCATGGTATGCACATGGGTGAAAAGGAAAATATTGAGAAATTTACCCTTTGGGAGCGATCTACCCGCGTACCGCTAATTATTTCCGCTCCCGGTATTACCCAAGCGGGATCGAGCTGTGCTCAACCCGTAAGCCTTATGGATATTTACCCTACGCTCGTAGATTTGGCCGGATTTGATAAACCTGCGCATTTAGATGGGCATAGTCTTGTTCCTCAAATTAAAAACCCTGAAGCTAAGACTTCTCCAATAATTAGCAGCTACCAGTTTTCTTGGACCGAAAAACCATTTGCCGGCCATGCCGTAAGAAGCGAACGCTATCGCTATATATATTATCCTGATATTGGTCTTGAAGAACTATATGATCATTTGACGGATTCCCATGAATGGGATAATATTGCGTACAAAAAAGGAAACGGGAAAATTATTGAAAGCCATAGAAAAGTGCTCTTGGAGATGTTACCACAGCTTACTTGGAATAAAAAAATCCCAGAAGGATATACCATAGACGAAAAAGGAAACGTACACCGAAAGAATCTTTAATAGTAAAAACGCAGGACAGTCGTAGCTGACTTTATCCACACACTGCAATATGAGGATTCGAATTTAAAAACAGAAAGACAAATCAAGTATGAAAATGAATAGTTCGATATTTGGAATAGTACTTATGGTTATTTTGTTCGTAATGCCCAAGGCTCTAGCGCAGGATGCTATTACCATCAAAGAAGAAATCATCTCCCTGGATACCTATGGTTTTGGAAAACCGAACCCTGTACCCATCCTATCAGAGGACCCTAAAATAGCTCCCTACCATAAGTTTGAAGAGTATGATCATAAAGCGCAAAAGAAAGACTGGAAAGTCGTAACCCTAGAAAACGAGTATATTAAAGTAATGGTCTTACCAGAGATCGGAGGTCAAATCTGGGGCGCTATCGAAAAAAGTACAGGCGAAGAATTTTTGTACAAAAACGAGGTAATGAAGTTTCGGAATATCTCTATGCGCGGCCCATGGACCTCTGGCGGTATCGAGTTCAATTTCGGAATTATTGGGCATCATCCGGCTACGGCAACACCTGTAGACTACACCATCAGGACAAATACCGACGGCAGTGTCAGTTGTATTGTCGGCAATACAGATTTGCCCTCGAATACGCGTTGGACGGTGGAGATACGTCTAGAAAAAGACAAGGCCTATTTTGAAACTAATGCCTCTTGGTACAATGCTTCTCCATTAACCGAGTCGTACTACAATTGGATGACTGCCGCAGCAGTAGCAACAAATGATCTTGAATTCTTTATTCCCGGGAATGCCTATGTAGAACATAATGGTGACGCACATACATGGCCAATTGATGACAAGGGGCGAAATCTTGCGATGTATAAGAACAATAATTTTGGCCCCGCTAAGTCGTATCATGTCGTCGGGGAGTACAACGATTTTTTTGGTGGTTACTATCATGACAGCAAATTCGGCTTTGGCCAATGGTCGCCTTACGAAGAAATGCCTGGGCAAAAACTTTGGCTTTGGGCCTTATCGCGTTCCGGAGGAATTTGGGAAGATTTATTGACCGATTCCGACGGACAATATATCGAATTTCAGGCAGGGCGGCTTTTTGACCAATATTCAGGTGGTGCCATAAACCCTATTAGTCAGGTGGGCTTTGACCCTAATATTATGGACCACTGGGGAGAAATTTGGTTTCCCTATAAAGAAATCGGGGGCATGGTAGACGCCTCAGAGCATGGTGTTCTGAATTTCGAAGTCAATAATGGTGAAGCTTATATTGGTTTGAACGCATTACAAAATTTAAACCAAGAAATTCTGGTCGTCGTAAATGGAAAAGAAACAGTAAGGGAAAAACTTGATTTAAAGCCCATGGAAATTTTTTCAAAATATTTTCCTATAAAAACATCCGATAAAATAGAAGTTTCAATAGTGGGAACGGAATTGTCTTATTCAAACGAACCTCAAACAAATCTGCTAAAAAGGCCTTTCTATTCGGATGAAAATTTAAAAATCTCCCAACCGGAACAATTACTTTTTGAAGGTACGGAAGCCCTTGAATATCGAGAATACGAATTAGCCCGTAACAAACTCTCTGAACTTATTCAATTAGACCCATCACATAAGGCCGCTCATATCAAAATGGCCGAACTAGAATATCGGAAAACCGATTGTAAAAAGGCTTTACAGCATGCAAATACTGTTTTGAAAATGGACACTTACAATTCTGGTGCCAATTACATAGCCGGGATAACGTACCGTGCATTGAAAGACATCACTAATGCATTGGAATCTTTAGGCTGGGCCGCAAGGGACATTAAGTACCGAACAGTAGCCTATGCACAAATGGCAGAAATCTATTCGGCATCCCAAAATTTTGCAAAGGCTAAAACTTATGCACAAAAGGCATTGGATTTCAACACCTATAATCTGAACGCTAGAAAGGTCATGGTAGTTGTTACCAGAAAACAAGGTGAAAAGGAATCATTTCAAGAGGAACTCAAATCCTTATTTGAAATTGACCCTCTTTCTCATTTTGCAAAACTTGAAGAAAGTTTTATGGGCTCGGAAAATCCTGAACTCAACCAGACAAATGAGTTTCCCGCTGAAACTATTTTAGGGCTTGCTTTGGAATATTATAATCTCGGTTTGAACAAAGAAGCTATTGCGACATTGAAGTTGGATACAAAAGCTGCCAAGAACAAACTGTGGATGGCATATCTTCTAAAGGATATCGAGCCAGAGAAAACCGCCGTACTATTAGATGAATTCGTGCAAGACCCGATTGACTTTGTTTTTCCTTATCGTCGGGAAACACTTCCAGTTTTGGAATGGGCAATTAATAAAAACGATAGTTGGAAATTAAAATATTATGTAGCGCAAAACTATTTAGCGGTAGGCCAAATAGAAAAAGGCCAATCTATCTTAACAGATTTAAAGGATGAGCCAGACTCAGCGATTTTCTACAGATTCCGCGCCAAAATATTGAGTAACGCATCTTTTGATAATCGATCTTCAGATTATGAAAAAGCGCTTCAGATAAATAACAAAAATTGGAAGGTATGGGAAGAAACCATACAGTTCTATTTAGGAGAAGAAAAATACGAGAGAGGCCTTGAGCTCTCGAAAAAAGGGTATAAAAAATTCCGTGACAACTATAACATAGGATTGGCCCATGCCAAAGCCTTATTGAACACGGGTCAGTTCGAAGAAGTGCTAAAAGTATTAGAAAGTGTTCAGGTGCTGCCGTATGAACATGCCAGTGAAAGCCGTGAAATCTATGAAAGGGCACATATGGCAGTTGCAAAATCACATTTTAAAAAGAAAGACTATAAGCAAGCAATAGCCATATTGGAAAAATCAAAAGAGTGGCCCGAAAATATTGGAGTAGGAAAACCCTATGCCCCTGACGAGAGAGCACAAGATTTTTTGCTGTCATTAGCTTTCGAAGCTATAGGGGAAACAGAAAAATCTAAATCGCTTTCAAAACACGTTATTACCTATACCGAAAACCATTTAGATAACAATACCTTAAACCATCTATACGGTCTGTTGACTTTAAAAAAATCAACAGAAGCTTCTAAGCTAAACGCCATGCTTACAAGACTAAAATCATCGACCACAAAAAATCATAAGAAAACCCAATTAGCGTTGGCCTTTTATGAAAATGATACCCAAGCATTAACCGAACTAGAATCGGGAAACATTGTTCCTAAAGATGTCTGGAAAATAGCCTCTTGGGCCACCAAGCAGTGATAAAAAAAGCCCTGACTTTATAAGGTCAGGGCTTTGTTAATTCACTTGGGTTAAAATTACTTGATCCCCCACTCTTTCAAAGAGTCGTTGTTCATTTTTACATAATCATCATTACCGGCTTCCTTGGCTTTAGCCAGAGATTTTTTTGCCGTTGCAATTGCCGCTTTCTTATCTCCTGCTTTAGCTTTGATAAGTGACTGCTGACGCAATTGCCAGTAGGCAGGGTCTTCGGTCATAGACATGGCCTTCTCCATCCATTTGTCTGCTTTTGAAATATCTTTTCCTTCACTAAGATAGTATACCGCAGCAGCATAATAATCGTCGCCTGTGGGGCTTCCACCCATGGTGGTTTCTATGCTTTTTTCGACCTTGGCACCCGTAGGAACTTCAATTGGAACGGCAATATAGGTCTTCTCCCACATTAGGCCCAAGTTGCCCGAATTAGATTTAAGGTCATCGAGCGTAATGGTGAACGTTTCGACATCCATGGTCATCGGATAAACTTCGACCGTAGTTTTTGCCGCCACCTTACTTTCGTCCCATTTAGGACTACCTCCGCCATCAGCTTCCGTGTAGAAAAAGACTTCCCAAGTTTGCTTTCCGGGCTTTGTGAAAATTGCATATGAACCGGCTTTAAGCTCTTGTCCGTCTATTTTAACATCGTCGCTAAATGTAATTTTGGTTCTGGCATTTGCACCCGTACGCCATAATTCACCATAAGCTTCAAGACCGCCGAAAATAGTTCTTCCGCGCATAGATGGTCTCGAATACTCGACGGTTACATCGGTCAATCCGATTTTCTGTTCCAACTTCGATGCCGGACTAGGTGCCGGGGTGCTGATTTGTGCTTCCACAGAAATGGAAACGGCAAAAATAATTGTTAAAAGGAATAATTTTTTCATTGGTATCGATTTTATGTTTTTGCAAAGCTAAATATAAAGTGAGGCGGCAATTGTTAATGAAGTCTTAAATAACGGTATTTAGCGTCCGGAAAATGGTTTTGAAACCAATCCTTCTGAGGTATAAAATGTAAGATAATAGACAGCACCTTCCAAATTAGAGATATCGACCCTATTGTCCTTGATTTCATCATACGGAAGGTTTGAAATAAGACGCCCCGAAGTATCAAAAACAGACATACCAAAAACCTCACTATCGGTATTTAGCCGGTAATTTAAAAAAATGGAACCGAACGGTCTAAAGAGTGTAAGCCTAGATTCATTGTCTTCCCCTCCATCTTCTTCTTCTTCTTCGTTTTCCCCTTCTTCTTCTTCCCCTTCTTCCCCTTCTTCCTCTTCTTCCTCTTCTTCTTCAACGGTTTCTTTAGGTTTAAAAGAAAACAGTAAGGAATCAAAATTGATTGGGGGATTCGCACTAGCGAAGAATTCAGTCGAAAAGAAATAGGTATTTGAATCGGCATAAGCAATACTTTCAACTTGCGCCTGACCAATTTCGAAATTTGAACGGCTTACCGTTCCTTCAAAAATTGCATTCTCATTTACTCCTTCGACCCGAAAAACAAATGGTTGAAGGAATCTGTTGTAGCCAATTATATGCAGACTTTCTGTTGTCGGATTATAGGTTGCGCCCGTAACTAAACCATCGGTATCATAACTATCGAGTCGTTTGGCCATATAGCTACCTGGCGTTTTGGGAAGGGAATAAGCAATGGTACCCTCACTCTGCCACTGTTTGGTCAAAACTATCAATTGGTCATTGAGAACAAACAGAGCTTCTGCGTCCCAATCGCTATTACCCACATTGGTGAAATCTACTTGGTCTTCATATTCAAAATTGATTACTTCGGCCATTACGCTATCCGAGCCATTGTAGTCTGATTTTGCAATGCGGTAAATTGCCAAATCTTGTCGTGTACCCAGATTATTACCAAAATCTCCGATGTAAATATATAAATCATCTTGGGCAATATCCTCCCAATCAACATTTTCAACATTGTTCAAGGTAACTGTACGCGTTATTTCAAGTGAAACTGTATCGATTTCGAATAACTGTGGCGTATTACCCGAATCGTTGTGGGTCACCAGCTTCCCATTATAAAAAATCAGTCCGGATGTTTCGAAAACAATATCGGGCATCGGACCCAATTCTTGACTAGGTTGCTGCCCTGTAAGAATTAAGGAAATCAAAAGAAAGAAGATGAGTATTAACTCTTTTTTCATATCACGGTTTCAAGTGAAATGTACAAAATACAAGCCATATAGCCTCAGAATCTGATGTTTTCTCGATAGTATGATCGAAAAGAAAGCCCATTCTTCAAAAACCTATTCCCTAGCAAAATACCATTTTCATTATAGTCCTAACTCACTTCTTTAAAAGAAAGTGAGCTTTATCTTTTGTAAACTCCATTTCCTCTTAGGAGTTACGATAACTATCAGTAGGGTTTGAGGTACTGCCTCATTTTATGAAATTAGTACTCAATAGGAGTGCTTTTAGTGTGTTCTTAATAATTGTTTAACTAATCTGATTTCTAGCTAAACAAAATAGCGGTTATATTTGTACAAATACAAAGAATGAAACTATACCAATTACATTCCAAACAATCATTTCCAATTTCAAAAAAGGAAGCTTGGGACTTTCTATCCGACCCAAAAAACCTAAAGGTGATTACTCCGGATCATATGGGTTTTCATATTCTTTCGGGTACCGATCGACCTATGTTTGCCGGGCAAATAATCCAGTACAAAGTCTCTCCTTTTCCATTTTATTCAACAAAATGGGTATCGGAAATAACCCATGTAAAAGAAGGCGAATATTTTGTCGATGAGCAACGGTTCGGACCTTATGCATTATGGCACCATAAGCATTTTATCAAAGAAATTAATAACGGCGTTGAAATGGAAGACATTATTGATTATAAAATTCCCTTCGGTATTTTAGGACAACTGGCACATCCTATACTAGTGAAAAAGCAATTGCAGCAAATTTTTTCATATCGCGAACAAAAATTAATCAAACTTTTCGGTACTATTGAGAATAGTCCAAAAGAGCTTCATTTTAAATCATTTTAGAAAAGAATCCCAAAAAAGAAAACTGTAGACAGTTAACGAAACTTGACGCCAACAGTTCTAAACTAATAGAACATATAAATATTTATGGAAAAGAATATATTACTTATCGGTGGTTCACACGGAATCGGTCTTTCAGTGGCCAAACAATTACGGGAAAATTACGCAGTTTACGTTGCGTCTAGAAGCAAAGATGGCCTAGATGGAACGAACATAACCCATATTCAATTCGATGCCACATCTGATACTCTAGATACCGCTAGCCTTCCTGATAAACTACACGGCTTCGCCTATTTTCCTGGAAGTATTAACTTAAAACCTTTTAAAATGATGTCTTTGGAAACGTTCGAAGAAGACATGCATTTAAATTTTTTCAGCATGGTCAAGGTCGTAAAAGAAATAATGCCCAAAATGGCTGATGGTGCCAGCATGGTTTTCTTTAGCACTGTGGCCGTTGGTACGGGAATGCCATTTCACACCAGTGTCGCGGCCGCTAAGGGTGCCATAGAAGGCTTTGCCAAATCACTGGCCGCCGAATACGCGCCGAAGTTAAGGGTTAACGTGATTGCACCCTCATTGGTCAACACCACTTTGGCTGACCGCTTGCTCAACAATGATAGGAAACGAGAAAAAATGGCCGATCGCCACCCTTTAAAACGTGTGGGCGAAGCTTCCGATATCGCTAATATAGCAGTTTTTCTTTTAAGTGAAAATAGTACCTGGATGACCGGACAAATTGTTGGTGTAGATGGGGGAATGTCTACTTTGAACATCACTTGACAGGAGTTTTGAAGAAAAAAGTAGTCAGTAGTCAGTAGTCAGTAGTCAGTAGTCAGTAGTCAGTAGTCAGTAGT
>CAZRIE010000013.1:50315-62415 GCA_964600075.1 uncultured Flavobacteriaceae bacterium | reverse complement strand
TATGTTGGTGCTGCTTCAGAAGTTGAAATGAAAGAAAAGAAAGATCGTGTCGATGATGCCCTACACTCAACTAGAGCTGCAGTTGAAGAAGGTATTGTCGCTGGTGGTGGTGTGGCCTTACTAAGAGCCAAATCGGTACTGTCAAAAGTAAAAGTAGAAAATGCGGATGAGGAAACAGGTTTACAAATCGTTGCCAAAGCTATAGAATCTCCCTTAAGGACTATCGTAAGCAATGCCGGTGGTGAAGGATCGGTAGTCGTTGCCAAAATTTTAGATGGTAAAGGTGATTTTGGTTACGATGCTAAGTCTGAGACATATGTAGATATGCTGAAGGCAGGTATAATAGATCCTAAAAAAGTGACCCGTATCGCGTTGGAAAATGCGGCTTCGGTTGCTGGTATGATCTTAACGACCGAGTGTGCCCTGACTGACATCAAAGAAGAAGCGCCTGCTGGCGGCGGTGGCGGACATGGCCATGGCGGCGGTGGAATGCCCGGAATGATGTAATGGCAGGTCACCGATAGACACTTATAAATACTCAAAAAACGTCCTGATAAAATTATCAGGACGTTTTTTTTTGGAAGTACTTGATTTGGGTAAGCCACTTAAGTATTAAATGTTGTTTACCCTTTTTTATTTTTTAGAGAACCTTCTGTGCGTCAATTTTTCAGGCGAAGAAGCACGACCCAATCTTGCTGGTTTTTGTTAGGAGGAAGTCCTAATTTTTGAATATCAGCACCATTAATGGTTTTGACCGAACCTTCCTGTAGCTTTCCACCATTTAAGGGGTCGAACCAGTTCAACGAAAACTCACCTTCAATTTTTGTCAAATCGATGGTATAGCTTCCATTTTCCGGTAGATATACTGCGTATACCACTCCTGTTTTCCGAAAACAATAGGCTTCCTTAGAATTCACCAGCCCATGTTCGGCCTGCATCTCCCAATACGGTAAATATTCTTGAAAAAAATCTAGGGTATAATCGGTTACTTCCCATAAACGGTCGCGCGAACGCCAATCTTCGGTATTCAAATCATGATATTTGTTTCTGGCCCCAAAGTACCATTCCACTCCGGCAGCACCCGATAGCAATGTACCCCAAAGAACATAGCGACGTAAGCTATCATGGTTCCCATCTAAGGAGTCGGAGCGTGCACCAGTATGCCACATTCCGATTTCGTCCATAGTTATTATCCATTCATGGCCGGCTACCCGAGCTTTTGTTTTAAAGGTTTCTACGACCTCTGCGGCCTCTTCGCGCTTATCGACCTGTAATGAAAGTCCATCAAGGTTTTTAAATCCGACTATGGAATCGAGAATATTACCGCGGGCGGGTTCATGTGAATGGGTGTGTAACAATATAGGGTGCTTATAGGTATCTATTTTTTTGATAAAAGAAGTCATCGCCCTGCGCTGGGCATCGTTCTGCGAAATAGGCGTAAACTCCGCATAACCGTTCTCCTCGCCCAAGTTAAAGTTTAGGGCCAAATGATGCCCGAAACGCGCCATCAATTCCCGTAGGTACAACTGTCGCAGAGGTCCGGTATCTCCCCCGTCGAGCATGGTTTCGTTCTCGGTTTCCTGTAAGACCATGTGCAATAACAGTCCTTTTGATTGCATGTGTTGAAAAACGATCTCCCACTGCGCCAACTTGCTTACATCGAAACGGGTAAAATCATCTGGGGTCGCATAAGGCCATACATCCTTGCCATCCCCCAAAATATTCAAGGTCAGAAAATAGGCTACGTTCATACCTTTGGAAGAAAGATAATTCAAGGCGCCGATCAGACCTTTGCCCTTTCCGTTTTGCCAAGTGGGGTCACCTTCTTGCCAATCGTTCAAATGCGGCCGATAGCTATGTATGGTATCATTGGTGTCGGCCTCACCATCTTCGCTTGAAGAGTGCATACGATAGGTGCCGTCAAAGTCTTCAAAAGCCAACAAATTTTCAGGGCTATCGGTCCCGCCCTTTAACCAGTAGTCTCCCGAATCTTCAAAACGAAAATAGCCATTGGAATTTACCAATCGACCCTTGGCCCTAAAATCAGGGCTTTTCTTATCAGAACCAATCACGTTGAATTCTCCAGCAGCTTTTGCGAGTTCAATGGGCGTACCTGCCGTAAGATCTTCGCTCAAAGCAATAGAATCACCTTGGTGTAACTGGGCGGAATAACTCCACTTTCCCAGTTGATCAGGTGTAAACCGTACTAGCCAAATATTTCCTGAATCGGCGCTGGTCTCGGCCGCATTGCCATCAGCAGCATAAAAACCGCGAATGGTATGTTGCGTATTTGCATTTTTGAATTCAACACTGAGGCGATAATTCAAAAACGGATTATCATCGGTTTTTTCGGAAGTCTTAGGTCCCTGGAAGGGTATTGTTATGGTATGCCACTGCTGGTAATCGTTTTGAGCGAGTTCCTTTTTTTCTTGTCCACAGGAAAAAATCGCAAATACTAGGAATATTATAAACATATATAACAGACAATTTTTCATATTTCAAGATTTTTTTGATGTTTTAAGACATAAAAGGAACAGTAGATCACCCAAAAGAGGATGCTTCCTTCTATAATTCTTTGGAACAGTCCAATAAATGTACTTGAGGTGTTACCGAATAAAAGCACCACAAAACCTACGGATAGGGCACCACAGATTAGGGAAACTTTAGATACACCAGCAAAAGCGCTCCGGCTTCTCAAGTTAAGCCCAATCATCAATAAACAAATGGGAACAACCATATACGTAAAAGATGCAGAAGCGTTATGAACTAATTGAGATAAGCTTGAACTTTCTATAGCGGTCGGACAACCGAAGTCGCATGGAAACAAAGCGACCGTAACCGATCCCAAACCATAGAAAATCCCAAATAGATAAAACCCGCTTTTGGCTACCTTTGAAAGTGTTAGAGCTTGCGGAACCATAAAACCGAATAACAGCAGTAAACTTCCGCTGGCAATATACATATACCTTAAGAATACGACATTCGGCAGTCCTTCAGAGAAGCTTTCACTAATATATTGGCTAGTAAAACTGTACCCCTCGACCTGTAACCCCCCTATAATACTAGCAGCGACAAATAGAGAAACCCCAAAAACACCGGAGCAAAAAATAAAATACCTCATGATGAATTAGTTTTTCAGTTACCCCAAATACGTTCCCAAAGGGCTGAAAAAATTCGTTTGGCGTCGACATTTGATTTAGGGGTCTCACTAATCTTTAACCCTTGTTTTGTTTGTTCAAGTTTATAGCTAAACGCAAACTGGGTCTCTGTGGGGTCGAGGCTTATGATACCGAAACGAAGGTCGTTAAAAAAAAGATTATCCTCTTTTTTCGTTACTGTATACCAACCTTCAACAATGGCTATGAGACGTTTGACTTTATCATTTGTTTCTAAACTCCCCAAAAGTTCATGATTTTTAGGGTAGGACGTAAACTCGATTTCCTTAGAATCGAAAAGGGAATAATTTCCCATCAAATACGCATCGCCCACATCGATATTGGCTGTCCATAAAATTGAATTGAAAGGCGTGGGCCTTGTATCTATAGCCTTATAGGAAATGCCCCGTACTTCAAGACCATGCGTGAATTCTTGATATGCAATTCCCTTTAGGATAAGCGTTGTTATCAAATAGGCAGTGCTGACCGTTAATCCAAGTCGATTATACCATTTACGTTTTGGCGAGGATCGCTTTTGCCGCATTGTCAGAATCAAAAAGACCAAAAAGGGAAGTGTATACAACGGGTCGATAACGAAGATGTTCTGAAACGCCAAACGGGTCTCGAAGGGCCAAAAGAGTTGCGTACCCCAAGTCGTAAAAGCATCTAGCACAGGGTGGGTAAACAAGCCCCAAAACATAAGCCATGACCAATCTCTAAAAGTAGCTTCGCTCTTTCGTTCGACTTTTGAAATAAGCCACCCAAATACCGGTGCCGCTACAATGGCAAAAAAAACAGAATGGCTAAAGCCACGATGCCATTCGGTCGCTGTAATAGTATCTACAAAGAAACGTGCGAGCACATCTAGATCGGGAATGGTACCAGCAATAGCCCCATAAAGCATGGCCTTGTTACCGACCTTTTTGCCGAGAACAGCTTCGCCTACCGAAGCGCCAAGTACTATTTGTGTTAACGAATCCATGTTTCAAGTTCAAGCACAAGTTCAAATGTCAGGTACAAAAAAATTAAAGCTCAAAACTACTTCGTAGCTTGGTTCAAGGTCTAAGGTAGTTTTTTTGATTACTTAAACCCGAAAAAACTGGGTGCATCTTGAACTTGCCGAAAGGCAGAATCGAAGTTTGAGTTTTTTACTACCTACTGCAACTGCTTTCTGCCTACTTTTTTTAATTTACAATCTCCATCTTTTTCAACAAGAACGAAGCATTCATATTTTGGCAAATACCTTCTTTGAACTTGTAGTCGAAGTGAAGTTCGTCGTCGATTATCTCCGCATCAAAATAATGGTTTTCAATTTGGGGAAGTTCTTTAGCAACTTCGCAAAGGCTCAGATCATGGGTAGCGATAATTCCGGTGGATTTTGAAGCGACCAGGCGTTCGACAAATTTTCGGCTTCCTTTTGCCTTATCAGTGCTATTGGTGCCTTTTAAGATTTCATCGAGAACAATAAAGTAGCGGTCTTTCTGGATTTCGTCAACGATAAACTTCAACCGCTTCAGTTCTGAAAAGAAATATGATTCATCATCGGTCAACGAATCGGTCGTACGCATACTGGTTATCAATTTTATGGGAACATATTCCATTTTCTTTGCACAAACCGGAAGCCCCACATTCGCCATTACAATTTGAAGAGATACCGTACGCAAAAAGGTGCTTTTGCCTGCCATGTTGGCTCCCGTTACGATAAAAAACTGCTCCCCATCTATTTGAAAATCATTGAGAACACTCTTCTCGGGATGTAGCAAAGGATGGCCTGCTCCCTCAGATTTTAATACACCCTCGCTCTTGACCAATTTGGGAAATGTATATTCGGGATGGTTAAAAGCAAAATTGCCCAACGCGTTGTAGGCATCAAAATAAGCTATGGTATCGAACCACTTTTCAACGGAGCTACCGTGCTTTTGAATCCATGCCTCGATTGCATAACAATGCGTAAGGCTACGGAGAAAAAATCCGTTTGCGAAAATCAGGTAAAGTATATCGTTGTTCTTGTCCAAGCTGTTCAGAATCCCAGAGAACTTTTTAATGACCAAAGATGTCTTTTCAGTTTTATTGTGTATTTCCCTTTTCAATATTTTCAGATATTCAGATGAGAAATCCATTTCCTCGATAAGGGTCAACAGCTGGTTATATTGTTGAAAAGTGCTAAGTACCTTAGAGGCGTCTTCACCGAGTTGCTTAATTTTTTTGGTGTAGATACCCGCGATACCCATGCCTACGAACAACCATAAGATCAATAACATTACTGAAATGATATTCATAAAATACAGCGCGAACAAAGCAACGGTAATTACTGAAAACACAAAAGGCAAGTAACGCATTGCATTGGGCACAAAAGGCCTATATACTGACAACCATTTGATAATGCTCGTTGTTTTGGTTTCCGCCATAGCAAGCGAAGCAATAGCTGAAAAATTCTGTCGCCATTCAGGTATTTTCGAAAGTTCGCTAATGGCTTCCTGTTTTGGCAGAATGTTTTCAATAGAATTTTCCTTTAGCAATTCGGCAAAGGTCTCGTTACCTTGCTTTAATGCAGTCCGGTTGGCATATTGATAAAAAGAGCCCCTTCCGAAGAGATCAATATCTTGGCTGAAATAGTGTAGCGGAGCTTTGAATTCATTTCCATCTGGAAGGTCGTGAAAATCGCGATTGAGCACCTTGATTTCTGTCTTATTAATTTTTATAAGTGCTTGTAGACGGTCACGTTTGTATTGCAAATCCGAATGTCTGGTCACCAAAAAGAGAAAGACGACGATAGCCAAAAGAACTATTGCCAATACCCATTTTATATTTCCGAAAACAAAATAGATACCGACTGCAGAAAGGCAAAAAATGGCTAGGCGCAACATGCTCGAAGCGAACAATTGCTTTTTTACCTGAGCTAGTTGCGCTCCGTATTTCTCGATTTGTTTCGTATAAAAGGAAGTCAACTGCGGCATGAAGAGAACAAGAGTTTTGATTGCGCGCAAAGATAGCCTTTCTGATAGGCTGGTAGAAATTTAATCTGACTTTAGCATTCCATATAGGAGTCCGATTTGGCCAAGATGGTAAATATCGTGTTGGGGTATCCCTTTTATCAAATAGTGAAAATTATAGTCCTTTCCGGGAACTTTGGTTTCAAGCCAACCGTCATCACAATTGTTAAGGAATTTTACCAACTTAATTTGGGTTCGTTGAAGCTCATTTCTTAGTTCGTCCCACTCCTCTTCATTTTTGATTTCGATTTTAGGCCAATCCGCTTCACTATTCATTTCGATATCAAAGTCGGCGTTGCCCTGTAATTTTTTTAAAACGAAAACCCGCCAATTGATCATGTGCCCTAAAAGCTGGGCCACAGATTTTTTACCATTTTGGGGAATTACATTCACAGATTGCGAATCGACACCATTCAACTTTTCCATAACGGAAATGCCGTACCAAGGGCTTCCGTCGAAAGATTCATGAATGCCATTTAAAAGGTCCTTAATTCGAGTATCAGCTGCCATATATAAAGCATCAGTCTTCTAACGTATCGAACTCCGCTTTTAATTTTTTCGTAAACTTCGAAACCACTAATTCATAGGAGTGATCGACCAATTCGGTTATCAATTTTGGGGGCAGGTCATTTAAGAGCAGCGTATTCCAGTGCAACTTGCTCATGTGGTAACCCGGTATAATCGTTCCATCATATGCCTCACGTAGCTCAATCGAACGCTCCGGATCACACTTCAAATTTACTTGTGGCGGAAGTCTTTCCAATGCACAAAGGGCATACATCTTACCCATAACCTTAAAGACGAGGGTCTGCTTATCAAAAGGAAATTCTTCAGTTACCCCCTTTTTTGAGATACAGTAATCACGAAATACTTCAATATTCATATTCGAATTATTTTGTGGTCACTTTTGCAAGCAATTCGACCATAGACGGCCAATAGTACCTAATTATCATCACAGGTCGATCACCAATATCATGACTTTCTATGGTCTCCTTTTTCTCACCATCTAATGCCCTGTAGAAGTGACGAGCCCCAGAATTCTGCTCTAGCACCCATAAATACATTCCTGTTTCAGGATAGTTTATCTTAATTTCATTTGCTACGAGACTCACCAATCGTTTGCCAATACCATTGCCTTTCACTGCCGACGATACATGCAGATTATCGAGAAGTGCTCCGTATGCAAAGCTATCCTTAAAAAAAGCACATACAAAACCGACAACGGACTTATCGTATTGGGCTACGCATACGAACTGGTTCGCGTTAGAAATCTTTAGCCTATCTACCCAGACCTGCATTCGGTCATTTAGTGCTTCCTTGTCTAAAAACGTGTCGCTGAACGCTTCTCTATAATTCTGTTGCCAGCTTGTAGCATGTAGCTCTGCAATAACTGGTACATCTTCAATCGTTGCGTTTCTAAAAACGAGCATTGTTAATTTTGTATTCCTTTAGAATCGTAAACGATCACTTTTTTCCATAAATCGCTCGATTCATCTATAAATACAGAGTGAGATGCCTCTTCTTGATAGTTTTGCTGGGCTTCGGTAGATTCAAAAGTCACGATTAACGAATAGGTAAACGACCCATCGACAACATCTCTACCCGCTTTTGGAGGTTTGCCGATAAATCTGGTCTTGGCATAAGCCGAATTGTCGAGAAACTTTTGGAGGGAAGTTTCAAAGGCTATCCGGTCTTCTTGGCTATCCGGGTTCTTTAGCCAAAAAAAGACGGTATGGGCAAAATTGGCATCGAATTGTTTCATAGATATAAATTAGTCGTCATTCCCACGGAGGTGCGAATCTGTTTTTTATTGGCCGTAAGCCGTCGTAATGTAGAAGGTTAAAAATAGGATTGTAGTTGTGAAAAATTTCATGATTTTGTATTTATCAATACTTCTCAAGTTGTTTTTTTTGTTTTTCGGATATTTCTAGAGCAGAATAATCGAGTTTCCAGCCTATGGTTTCTACAATTTTTTCAATTAATAAAACCGCCTGTGCCGCTTCCTTTTTGGCAGTTTCCATCAGTCCGCTTTGGGGGATTTTTTCTCGGATATGTTGTTTGGCCTCTTTGTTCAATAGTGTCAAATCATCCGACGAAAAAAAATTGAACATACCGCTCTGAATGTCATAAAATTGTATATCAGGTTCGATAGAAAGCACCTCTGGTTCGGGAAAATTGGTCAAAATAATTTTCTTATTAGCCTTGTCTGCCCTAATCTCTACTTTCTTCAGATCATACCCTATCTGGGCCTTGGCATTTATGACAAGCAACGCTTTCTTTTTACTGCTCACAAGACTCATAAAACGCTTATTGATATTCTCGTAACGGTATATTTCGGCAAAGTCACCTTCTACGGAAACCAGCTTGCAAGCACTTCGAATTTTATTCAAGAGCACTGTCGATTGGTGCTCGGTCATCTCTTTACTTTCTTTTTTCCGGAAGAAAGAGAACGCCCAATACATCAAAATGGCCCCGAGTACTAGCCCTAAAAAAGAATCGAAGATAGTGTCCATTTTATTTATTTTATTTTCCTATTTCCCCTAAATGAGTAAATTTAAATCCCTTAGAATATTTCAGACCGTAACCCAAAATTCTATCCATCGCCGAATGCGAAAATAAGACAATCCCGACCAACTGCAATAGCGGTTGAGAAAGATAGCTACCTCCAATATAGAATAAAAGAGCGATGCCCTTGTGATGAAAAATATTGTACACCGCCGCACCTATTTTATTGCCAAAAAAATAGCCTGCCATTCCGATATCAGGTGCCAGGATCAAAACTAAAAACCACCACCATTCATAAGGCAATAAGCTGAACAAATACAAACCAAGAACGAACATAAAAAATTCCTCTGACTTTAAAAGTATATTCATTACTTTTCGATTTTATAGAGTACTGGTCGGCTCGGGCTGGCATCGTTCTCAAACGGGGCTACTTGTAAGTTTAGAAAATAATGTCCGTTTTCAATAGTGTCGGGCACATAAATAAATTCGGTTATCGTAGCCCGCTTTCGTAATTGCCCGCTAAAGTTCCAAAAGGCTTTATGAGCGCGAAGTGCACCATCATCCTTTTCTTTGTCTACCGACGGAAGGTCGATGAGCAGGTGCTCTACTCCTAAATCGACCAAGAGTTTAACAGCTTCTTCCAGCAAAAAAGGCGGATTCATATTCGAATATTGCCTCGATATTTTTTTTCGATCGTTGGGCAGGGTTCGTATAACTACAGCCTCTGGTCTTTTGCTTTTCAGTGCTGATTCCAAAATACGCTTTGAAATGACCCAATCGTCATTTTGCAATTCCGGTTCTACGGAAATCAGCTCGGCAAAAAAGAAAAATCGGTCCAGATTCTGGTTAATGGAATGAAATTCGTTCGTAATATGACCAACACATTCCGTGTGTGTACTATGCGCATGGGGATTGAACCAAATGTCATTGAAATTCGTGGAAGCCCCCTCGGAAACCTTCCCTACAAAACCACCCTCGGTATGCGGTTCGATTTTAGGGTGATCGAGATACCACGCACTAACATTTTGGACATCGCCACGCATAGGGATTGAAATGTCCAAGGGTTCTGACAGGTCTATGTCGTAGGTTTTGCTATTGTGTTGTATTGTTGCTAACATGGAAAATGGCATTTTAAACCGTCATTACGATCGAAGCACGGCAATCTGTTGAACATACTAGAGAATGTTGAAAAGATTACCGCGTCCCATTAACCCTAATGTCAGGTTCAACTTTCTGGTGGCTCCTCGCAATTACTCACCCAAATTTAACATAAACAAATCACTAGCAATCCCATCCGCCAAAAATCTACCTTTTTTGGTCGTTAAAAGGATATCGCCATCAATATACAATAGCTGCTCCTTAATATGCTTGTCTGCCTGTAGCATTGCATATTCATAATATTTTTTTCCGTATTCAGACGTTACTTTGGATAAGGAAACACCCCAAATCGTACGTAGACCGGTCATCACGTATTCATTATATTTATCGGTTGTGGAAAGGATTTCCGTTTCCATAGGAAATTCTCCGTTTTCGATAGCTCTTAGGTATTTTGGATTATTGTTGATGTTCCAGCCCCTGCGTACGCCATCGAAGGAATGTGCCGAAGGTCCGATACCGATATATTTTTTCTGTTGCCAATAGGCGGTGTTATTCCTTGAAAAATAGCCAGGTTTACCGAAGTTCGAAATCTCGTAGCTCTTAAATTCCGCAGCTTCCAAAGTGTCAGAGAGTATATGAAAATGCTCTTGGGCAACTTCATCGTCCACATTTCTAACAATCCCTTTTTTGATAAAGTTGGCCAAAGCGGTATTGGGTTCTACGGTCAGGGCATAGCTTGAAATATGGGGAATATCGAAAGAAAGGGCTTTCTCGATATTCTGCTTCCAACGTTCATTCGACATACCGGGAATGCCATAAATCAGGTCGATTGAAATGTTGTCAAAGTGCTTTCTCGACTGTTTTATACATTCTTCGGCTTCCTCAGCATTATGGGCGCGGTTCATCAGTTTTAGATCTTCTTCAAAAAAGGATTGGATACCAATACTCAATCGGTTGATTCCGGCTTTTTGATAGTTTTGGAAAATGGCACTTCGGCTACCCTCAACGAGCGTATCTTTAGGATTCACCAGATCATCAGGATTGGCTTCCAAGGTGATTTCTGGCATACCTGAAACCTTATAATTGCCATAAACAGTGTCGATTAAAGCTTGTAATTCTTCAATATTCAATACGCTAGGTGTTCCCCCTCCGAAATAAATAGTTTCGATAACCTCATCTTTGAACTCGTCTTTTCGGAGCACCAATTCTTTTTGTAACGCAGCAACCATCGCTTCTTTCTTTCCCATGGAAGTTGAAAAATGAAAGTCACAGTAATGGCAGGCCTGTTTACAGAAAGGGATGTGGATGTAGATACCGCTCATTAAGTATACAGTTGGTAGAAGGCAGTTGGCAGTTTTTTCATTTTGAACCGAACTTTCCCGGATTATTAATCATGCAATAAATTAGTTTTCCTACTTCTTCACTTGCCGAAATAAGTTTATCGAACATATTTTTATCGATATACTTGTATGCCAATGTAAATTCTAGCCAACCTTGTGTCTCCGAATTTTCGGAATGGCTGTCCATCAATTTACTGATAAAGTGCTTTGGGTATCGTCGTTTTCGAAAAGCCTCGGCAATAGTTATCGCCGCCACACTTCTAGAAGATCTGCGCGCCTGATCAGTTAAAGAATACGTTTCCTCTTTAGGAAAAGATTTGGACACTTCAAAAATTCTCATCGCCAATTCGAATGATTTTCGATAGGCTAATAGGTCTTGAAATCTCATATGATCACTTTTTTAACTGCCATCTGATTACTGAACACTGCCTACTTTTTAATTCTCGAATCATTCTGTTTCACAAAAGCGTCCCACCCAGAATAACTCTTCCCAACTTCTACTCTGCCCTCATTATAAAAGTGGCAAACAGCAGCAGCCAAGCCATCGGTGCTATCCAAGTTTTTAGGGAGTGTTTTTAGACCCAAAGTACTCTGTAACATTTTTGCGACCTGTTCTTTGCTGGCATTCCCGTTACCAGTTATCGCCATTTTTATTTTTTTGGGCAGGTACTCGGTAATCGGAATTTGACGTGAGAGTCCCGCAGCCATTGCGACACCCTGTGCACGGCCCAATTTCAGCATCGATTGTACGTTCTTTCCGTAGAATGGCGCTTCGATGGCAATCTCATCAGGATGGTACGTATCGATCAGTTCAATGGTTCGTTCAAAAATCAATTTTAGTTTGGTGTAGGGATCATTGTATTTCTTCAGCAACAGTTCGTTCATTTGCATGAACTCCATCTTCTTGCCCACAATTTTGATGAGTCCGAAACCCATTATGGTAGTGCCGGGGTCAATGCCTAGTATAATTTTTTCGTTGGACAAATCGAGTTATGGGTTATGGGTTATG
>CAZRIE010000013.1:0-50215 GCA_964600075.1 uncultured Flavobacteriaceae bacterium | reverse complement strand
GAATTTCGGGGGATTCTTGAGCTTGAACTTGCGCTTTATTTTCATTGCGAACTCAAAACAATCGGAATACGAAATTTGGCCTTTACGGGAATTCCTCTTTTTAAAGCCGGTTCAATTTTCGGAAGGCCGCTTAGACTTTTTTTGATTTGATCCGTAAATTCAGGGATTTGACTGCTCACTTCTTCGTCGTTATAAATGTTCATTAATCGAATCGAACCGGTTTCCTCCATCATAAAATCGACAAAAATGGTGTCTTTTATCTCTTCGTGCAGTACAAGTTCCGATTCTTGAAGCGTCATCGAAAAATGAAGCAATAGGGTTTCCATAAAGCATTTTTTTTGCTCTTGTTTGGAAACGGTCTCATCGCAATCGTCGAACAAGGGGTACTTGTCTACATCTTCCCAATCGATACTTTGTATTTCTAGACTGACCAGTTCTTGGGTCTTTTCCTCTCGGGAAGCCGACCAATTACAGCCCGTCAAAAGACAAAGAAAAAAGAATACTGTGAGGTATCGCATTGTCCTAAATTCTAGGTGGAAATTACGATTTTTTGTGGGATTTGAGGCGTTATAGTCGATTGTAAAAAGTTCTTCCCTTTAGAAAAAGGAAGGGGGATTCTCTTAAGCGAAGACGGAGGGTTTGAAAGCACAAGCCATAGCGATCCGTAGAAAATCCAGCGGTAAGTGGGCAAGTTTTCGGGTCAGCTTATTGTATTTTACAGTTAATTGGCTTTGGCCAATGCTATCTTTTCTTCGTAATGTGGTAGTCTTCCTCATCGCTAATGGTAAGTTTTAAAATAGGAAGCCCTATATATTGAAAGGTGATGATATCTCCTTTTTTCGCTTTGATTTCGAACTTACCATCAAAATCGGAGATTACACCTCTTTCGGATCCTTGAATGCCTATAGTAGCACCCGGCAAACCCATCATGCCATCGGTAACTGTACCCGAAATTATTTTTGTGCCTCTTTTATTTTTGGCGGTCGCCGTAACCGACATTGTACTTGTGTCAGCTTTATAAATTTCATTGGATTCCTTTGCAGCATTACCATTCTTCTTGGTCAGTATCTCTATAACCCCGTTTTTTCCCTTTTCACCATACTTATTGAAAGCGGCCTCGTCTTTCAACATATACATCGTTGCAATATCTTTTGGGTCTATGTTGTCCGTTACTTCCCTTGTAGATTCTTCACCATCAAGTATTATTAATGGATCTGCCCCATTCTTTGCCGCTGTTACAGCTATACTATCCTTCTTGGTCAGTATAACTATAACCCCATTTTCTCCCTTTTCTCCATATATATTGAAAGCGTATTCACCTTTTAATACGTTTATCGAAGCAATGTCGTTTGGATTTATGAAACCCAATACTTCTTTTGTTGATTCCACCCCATCGATGATATATAGAGGGGGAATTTTAACAAAATTCAAACTTGTAGGAAAAGGGGGAGGGTCGATTTCCTTGACAGTATCTAAATTCAAACTTGTACGAAATATGACTCCATTACCTTCTAGCTTAAATGTTATAGGTATGGAGTAGGCTACATTGACTAGTTCTCCGTTATGCTTTCCAGGTTTCATTTCGGGCAAACGTGATATGATACGCTCTGCTTCTTCTTCCAATAATTGATGTGGGCCTCTCATTTTTACGTTCTCGATAGAACCATTTTCACTTATCGTAAACATGATAGCTACCTTGCCCTGAATTTCCTTTTCTTGTGCTTCTTGAGGATATCTGAAATTCTTACTAATGTGCCGTTGTATATTCTTTTGAAAACATGCTCTTTTATCGTCTTCGCTTTCGCAGCCGGGAAAAACGGGCACTTCCTCAACTATCGCAAATTCTACGGTTTCGCCATCGCCAAAAGCTGCTTTGCGCAACCCTTCTACTTGCTGATCAAGATTAACGATAACCGGATTCTTTTCACTAGAAGACTTTAGTAAACGTTTACGTTCGGCAACGAGTTGGTTGTACCTAGCAACAGTTGCTGACTTCTCGTTTGAAAGTGTTGATTTATTATCCAGGGAATAATTCGACAAGTCTTGTTTTGACTGCTTCATCTTCTCCAATAGTGTGGCAAATTCAAAAGCTTCTTTGCTACTTAATTTAGAATCTAAGGCCAACTTTGCACGGATGCGTTCGCCATTGGGCCCTGAAATATAAGAGTCGTTTTCAGATGGAACGAACTTCAACTGGGAGTCCCTATCTTTAACGAACAGCTGCCAACCCTCAGCACCGTTCGATAAAACCTGAAGCCTCCCGAATAGTCCATTCTCTTCCTCAGTGGTCAAGTTTTCGATGTCGTTGACAATGATTGTCTCTGGATTAAGTTGTTCGTTCTGACTTTCCCTTAAATCATTAAAAGGTTTTGTTTCAAATACTTCAAAAGTATTCGTACCGTCGGTTAAAATAAGTCCTGAATATTCAGCATCTTTTTGCACAAAGATTTCATCCAATTTATTGTTAAAGGCCCGGACTTCGAATCCGGTCAAGTCTTTCACATTTTTCACTTCAAAAATTAAATGCCCATCGGTCTTATTTTTCGTTATATCTATTGATCTTACCCCAAAACCTTCGTTATTACGATTTGCACTTATCGACACTCTCAAGTTATCGTCCAATATTAGAAATGCATTTGTTCTAGCCACGTAACTTTCGTATCTCGGCGTTGATGGTAGCGGTTGTTTTGGCATGCCTCTATAAAAAGGCGTTTTGGCTTTTTTTAAACTATCCATATACTTGGCGAAATGTTTTTCAGATACTAATGCACTTTCGAAGTACTCATCTTTAGACATAAGGTAATCATCCCCAAGACCATCCAGTTTTTTATAAAACTTGCGAAAGGCCTTCTCTATTGAACCAAGCTGTTCAATCTCATTTTCAATTTTAGCATTAAATCTATCTATCAAGGCTGCATCTTCCGAAGTTTGCTCTTGTTGAATCGACGTTGACTCCTGCGCTTCCGAAGAGGTATAAAGTAGCATACCCAGAACCAAAGGCAGCAACAATAAATACTTTAACTGCTCTATTTTCTTCGACTTTGTTCGCTGCAGCATCGCGACGCGCTTTTTAATCAATGAAGTCTTGAAAAACTGATTGACAAATGAAATGTTCTCGGTCTGAAAGATTTGTGAGAGAAGAAATTCGTACTGCTTCTTTTTATCGGTTTTGGCGACTTTTGAGTCCGCAATGAACTCATGCAGCTCCGAAACTCTACTTTGATAGACATACACCAACGGATTGAACCAACCTACAATTCGCATCAATTCGAAAAACAAAAGATCCCACGAATGTCGCTGTTCGATGTGCACGAGCTCATGTTGAATGATACTTTGGTGTTCACGTTGAATGACCTTATCCCCCAAAAATATGGACCTGAAAAACGAAAAGGCTAATTCACTATTCTTGACAACGATCTGTGTGAAGTTTGGAAAACGCTGAATAGCTCCGGCATTACGAAGTCTATATATTTGAAATAGCTTGTACCCGAAATAGATGGCTGCCAATACCATTCCCCCATATAAAATACCCTCGTCCCAAGAAAAGTCAAAGCTAAAACCTTCTGAAGAAGTTACGGTGGCCCCCGTAGAATCGGCGTTCCATAGAAATTCAGGATACACATAATATTGCTCCGGAACCTTTGTTTTCAGTGCCTCTACCTTTACCCAAGGTAAAACGATCGATAGAACGTAGGTGCCGATAAGGTAGGCACGATTCCATTGAAAAAAGGTTTCTCGTTTTAGAAAAAAATCATAAATGATGAGGAACACCAGTTGAAAGGCGATACACTCTAGAATATATTGTATCATCAGAATAAATTTTAGTTATCTATTTTTTTATTTGCGTCTGCCGGCTCGGCACCTTTTTTAATATCCTTTAAAATCGATTCCAGTTCCAAAAGGCTCATATCGTTCTTCTTCATAAAAAAGGAGACCATACTCTTGAACGAGCCCTGAAAATACCCATCGACCAATTTGTTGATACTCTGGTTGCTATAATCCGACTTCTTTACGAGCGGAAAGTAAAGATGGCCCTTACCCTGTTTTTGGTGATTTACAAAACCTTTACTTTCTAAAATTCGAACTATGGTCGAGACCGTATTATAAGCCGGTTTTGGTTCGGGCAGCTCTTTGATGACAGCAGCTACGTTGCATTTCTCGAGTTGCCAAAGTATTTGCATGACCTCTTCTTCGGCTTTTGTGAGTTGTTTCATAAATAAAAATATTTATTTGTCATTCCCGCCCTTCGTCTCTGCTCAGGATAAACTACAGCTGGAATCTAATTGTTATCATTTTAGCTCGTTTCCGTGAAGACGGAAAGATGTTTTGCTTCTATAATGGTCAGTAAATATAACTAAAAGATTAGTTTAAACTAATTTTTTAGTTATAAAGTTATTTGATTTGAATTTACGCTTGATATTGATTGAACATTCTGCACACCGAACCAACACCCCTAAGGTCGCCTCAAGGGGACAATCCTAGTACAAAACTTGTAACAAATTCAACTTATCTTCGTCAAACAAGAAATCTCAAGATGGACATCGCATTACTGTTTGTAGGGTTCTTTTTTATGCTCATTGGCATACTAGGTAGCTTCTTACCGGTGATCCCAGGCCCTCCGTTAAGTTGGGTGGGTCTTTTGTTGTTACACCTTACGCTTGCCGTTCCCAAAGATTGGTGGTTTTTGGGTATTACGGCAGCGGTTGCCTTGGTCGTTTTAGGGCTCGATTACGTTATTCCCGCCTTGGGCACTAAAAAATTCGGAGGCACCAAATACGGTATGATAGGCACAACTATTGGGCTGTTGGTAGCCCTTTTCTTTCCAGTTCTAGGGCCTTTCGGTATTATCGTTTGGCCTTTTGTTGGCGCCTTGGTTGGCGAACTCATCAACAAAGCGGACAAGAAAACAGCCACGAAAGCGGCTTTTGGTTCCTTTTTAGGGTTCCTCACCGGAGCTTTTTTGAAGTTCTTGGTTGCCGTTGTTTTTATGGGACTTTTTATCTCAAAAGCATGGGAATATCGGGCGGCGTTATTTCCGTTTTGAATTAGGTGCCTCAACCGGTCCAGAGGCTACCGGAGTAAAAATACAGTTATGACCTAAATGGGATTTTGCTATCCAATAGCTTTCGAGAATCACCTCATGACCCCTCAAAATGACTTCTTTTTGCACAAGCAGCACAATTTTCAAAAGAAAATTCTGTTATAATTTCCCCAAAAGGTTATTCATATTTTATACATGACATAAGAGTGAATTTAAGAATGACCCGTATTTACAAAATTTTCATGCCTAAAATCCCAAATATGAAACACGGTCTTCTATTAAAATTTGCAATTCCTTTCGTATGCATTCTCCTATTGGCATCTACCGGTACCCAGGCCCAATGTGAGATATTAAAGAGCGAAATGGAAGACTTAAAAATTTACATGAACAAGGTAAGCCAACTTACGGATTCACTACAGACATATGCCGAATCAGCGGCTTTTGGCGCCCAATTCAATAGGGCTCGCTACAATGCGCATAAAGTTAAGGTTATGATGGGTGAGGCACTGACAGCAGCCGATGAGGCAGTGACAATGGCAGCATCAGCACAATATCATTCGGAAATATGTGGTATTAAAGCGGTGAAAACCTATGCCATTGACGTAGAAAACCATATTACCGATGCCCGTAATTTTGCAGATGAAGCTTACCTAAATGCTAAAAACGCCGTTTCGGCCAAAAACATAGGAGATATTCGCTATTATATGCGAAAATCTCAGAATGCCAGCCAAGAGGCTCGAAATTCAGCAGATGATGCTTCATTCGCTGTATCATTTGTACGCTCCAACTGTACACATGCCAATGGGCAGACGGTAAGTATCGAAGAATAAAAACTAAACACCGTCGCCAAAAGATTAAAAGTACCGCATAACCCCATATATGTTGCTTTACGTTTTTTTTTACTAAAAGCTGATTGCACAGGGGCCGAAAGACATTTACATTAAAGTCCTAGAATAAGGCCGTGTATCGACTCGGGAATTAAAACCACACTAACTAATAGTACTAATTATTCCGACCAGACCACTTTATCTTTAATAGGCCCTCGGGTAACTTCGGGAAGCTCCTGATCATAATATCCCATATAAAAAAAGCCAAGGCACTTTTCACCGTTTTCCATTTCGAAAAACTCATCCATATATTTAATCAATCCCGGAGAACTCCAATAACAGCCAATGCCCATTTCGGTGCAGCAGAGCCACATATTCTGAACGGCCATGGCAGTGGCGGCGACTTCTTCCCATTCGGGTAAACTATCAAGCGGGTCACACTGCATACAAATGGTGATAATCGCTCCTGCCCTCTTCGGGTTCTCCATCAATTTTTTCACCTTGAATTCCTTAGGCTTTGGCTCGGTTTCCATGTATTTTAAGGAAAGGAACAATCCCAGTTTATCTTTTGACTCTCCCATCAATACCTTAAAGCGCCAAGGTTCGGTCTTTTTGTGGGTCGGTGCCCAATTGGCGGCTTCAAGAATTTTTTCTATATCCGTTTTGGCGATGGGTTTGTCGTTGTACTGTGCTGGGAAAACGGAGCGTCTGTTTTTTATCAGATCGAAAATCATGAATTCATTTTTAGTGTTGCAAATTTACGTAATTGCTTCCACTATTTTCCCAACAGCAAGTCAATACAATGGTGTAATGCTAGATTCCGATTGTCAGGTTTCCAGATGACCGAAAGCACCGCCTTTTGAGGAATCTTTTTTAGTTCGATGAATTTTACGTCCATTTGAAACCCATACTGCAGCGAAGTTGGCACAATGGCGATGCCTAAGTTGTTTTCCACCAATTTGAAAATCGTTTGTGCATGTACCGATTTATGGGAAATCTTCGGACTAAAACCCGCATCTTCGCAAATACTCAAAACGGTATCATAATACAAAGGGCTGTATTCTTGGGAGAAAAGGATAAAGTCTTCTTCAGCCAATTGACCGATTCCTTTAAAACTCTTTTCATTCAAATAATGATTTTTAGGAAGTACCACTGAAAAGGTGTCCTCAAAAACAGCTGCTCTGTGAATACCTTTTGGCACTCTCGCCAACCTAACGAAACCGATATCAAGTTTGTCTTTTAAAACGGCATTGACCTGAGCGTGGTTCGAAAGTTCTTCAAGACTTGTTCGTATTCCCGAAAAGGACTTTTTGAGTTGCAACAACAATTTCGGAATCACTTCTTGCATTGCCGAACCCAAAAACCCAATGCGGATTTCACCTAGGTTTCCTTCTCCTATAGATTTCAACTGCTTTTGGGTCAATTCAAGATGGTTCAAGATAAATTCGACCTCCCCTTTAAGATAATCACCTGCGGGAGTCAGCGTCACCTTCTTTTTGTTACGCGTAAAAAGAGGGGTATCGAGAATTTCCTCCATTTGCTTGATCTGCCGACTGAGTCCGGGTTGAGAAATAAAAAGTTTCTCGGCGGCCTTTCGATAATGAAGTTCCTCGGCAACCGCTAGAAAATATTTAAAATGACGCAACTCCAATTGATAACCCATAGTTATTGAATATTGATAAAATTGGTATCATTGATTATCAAAAGTAATCCATAAATTTATAGCACTAAAATCATAACCATGATTTCATTACCAAAGACATTTAGTTTCGGGGAAGATTATCTTACCGCAGGTATCGCAATTGCGATGGCCAAGGGCGAAACGAAAATGATACTGACTGCCGTAACTCGAAAAAAAGTGACCTCAAGTTGGGAAATAGTTCGGAACATCGTTGAAAAAGGACATCCTGTTTATGGTATAAACACGGGCTTTGGGCCTTTGTGTACTACAAAAATATCAATGGATGAGACTAAAATATTACAGGCTAATATTCTACAGAGCCATAGTGTCGGAGTGGGAGATGCAATTGACAGCGAAATTGCCAAACTGATGATGATCTTGAAAGTCCATGCCCTAGCAAAAGGCTATTCAGGAATTGCCGAAACCACTTTGGAAAGAATTATTTGGCATATTGAAAATGATGCCATTCCAATTGTACCGTCTCAGGGTTCTGTTGGAGCTTCAGGAGACCTAGCGCCTCTTTCCCATTTATTCCTTCCCCTAATCGGATTAGGGAAAGTGCACTATCAAGGAAAAATAATTTCCACTACTACCCTATTCAAAAAAACCGGATTAAAACCTTTGGCCTTAGGCCCCAAAGAAGGGTTGGCCTTGATTAACGGTACACAATTCATCGCTGCCCATGCAGTCAAAGTTATTGAAAAACTGCACAGTTGCCTTGCCCAGGGCGATATCATCGGAGCGATGATGATCGAGGGCCTTCAAGGTTCGGTAAAACCTTTTTACACCGAACTACATGCGCTTCGCCCTTTCAAAGGAAATATGTATGTAGCCAAACGGATCAAACGATTACTCAAAGGCTCTGAAATTCTCGAAGATCATATCGACTGCGAACGCGTGCAAGATCCGTATTCGTTGCGCTGCATTCCCCAGGTACATGGGGCGAGTCGCACGGCATGGCTTCATTTGAAGGAATTGTTGGAAGTCGAATTGAATTCCGTTACCGACAATCCTGTTATCATTGATGAGGAACTTACGATCAGCGGTGGAAACTTTCACGGGCAACCTTTAGCTATGGCCTTGGACTATGCTTGCCTGGCAGCCTCCGAAATCGGAAATATTTCAGACCGTCGCATTTACTTGGCACTGGAAGGAAATAGCCCCGGTGTGCCTAAATTGTTGATGGACGATACTGGAATCAATTCCGGGTATATGATCCTACAATACACGACCGCCGCTTTGGCAAGTGAAAACAAAGGCCTTTGTTTTCCATCGAGTGCCGATAGTATTCCTACTTCCTTAGGGCAAGAAGATCATGTAAGCATGGGTTCCATAGGAGCAAGAAAAGCATTACAGGTCATCGGCAATGTGGAAAAAATATTGGCAATCGAACTGTTGACCGCCGCACAAGCTTTTGAATTTAGAAAGCCTATGAAATCGGGAATTTTCTTGGATGAAATTCACAAAGAAGTTCGAAAGAGAGTTTCCTTTGCCAAAAAAGACCGCGTTTTCGCCGACGATATCGAAAAAGGAATCGAAATGGTACAGAACAAAACCATTATCAAGGTAATTGATCGCGTCAAAAAACAAAAGAAGCTCAAATTTAAAGTACCTTACTCTAAGGAATTTGAGGAATATTAAGTTAAAAAGGCGTTGCGCTGAACGCCTCCCACGAAGCATATAGCAAATCAAAAATATGAACAAACTAAAACTTATAGGTCCTTTCAAACAACTAATTCCCATGACAGGTTTATCCTTAAAGGGCGCTATCTCCGATAGTGAATTGATTATTGTTGAAGATGCGGGAATCTTGATTGAGGCTGGAAAAATTGTAGCAGTAGAAAAATTTAATGAACTCCACAGAAAAAATTCCCAAGCTGAAACCTTTCGATTGCAAGGTGATCATGTGGCCCTTCCGGGGTTTATCGACTCGCACACGCATATCTGTTTTGGGGGTTCTCGCGCGAACGATTATGCCATGCGAAATTCGGGCAAAACCTATTTGGAAATCGCCAAGGCTGGGGGTGGTATTTGGGACACGGTAACTCAAACTAGAAAGGCAAGTAAAGACGCTCTTGTAAAAAGCACAATGAAACTTGCCAATAGACATTTAAAAAACGGTACGACAACCATAGAGGTCAAAAGCGGGTACGGACTCTCTGTCGACGAAGAACTGAAAATGCTACGGGCCATAAAAGAAGCGAACGACGGTACTGATGCCGATTTGGCTGCGACCTGTCTGGCAGCGCATATGCTTCCCAAAGATTTCGATGGAAGCGCCAAGGAATATTTAAATAAAATATCCTCAGAACTTTTTCCGATTTTGAAGAGGGAAAAACTGACGAACCGTATCGATGCCTTTATCGAAGAAAGTGCTTTTTCAGAATCTCAAATTGCTCCCTATTTTCAAAAAGCAAAGGAAATGAACTTTGATATTACCGTACATGCCGACCAATTTTCTACAAATGGAAGTAAGGTTGCTGTTGACTTCGGAGCGGTAAGTGCCGATCATTTAGAAGCCAGCACTCAAAAAGAAATAGATCTTTTGGCCGGCAGTGAGGTCATCGCAACGGCCTTACCAGGAGCTTCCCTAGGAATTGGTTGCGGTTTTACACCTGCCCGTCAACTATTGGATGCAGGCGGCGCTCTGGCCATTGCTAGCGATCATAATCCAGGTTCGGCGCCCATGGGAGATCTTTTGACACAAGCTGCTATTTTGGGCGCTTTTGAAAAACTATCAAATGCAGAAGTTTTAGCAGGAATTACCTTCCGGGCCGCAGCCGCTTTAAAACTGGCTGACCGCGGGCAATTAGCGGAAGGTTTTTTGGCGGACCTCAGCATTTTCCATTCCTCCAATTACAATGAAATTTTGTATAACCAAGGCAATTTAAAACCCTGCATGGTCATGAAAAATGGAGAGATGGTGTATAACAAACATAAATGATGCTTTCGCCTAAAATGGTTGAATTTTAATAGCTCCTCCTCCATTGAGGAGGGGAATAAATCACGACCAAGCGTGAGAAAGGGCAGGTTGTTTTAAATTTTTGCATCCCCTCCGTCATCTGCTCAAGGTGGACGCCACCTCCTCTAACCTGAAGGGAGGAGCCAAAAAAAATGAACAATGATAAACTTCAAAGAACTAATACTGCAAGGCATCCCAGATGTACTTCCCCTCAAAAAAAAATATGCAGTTAATGCAAATCATGCTCCGAAGCGCAAGGAAATATTGTCCTTGGACGAAAAGAAGTTGGCGGTCCGCAATGCATTGCGCTATTTTCCAAAAGCTTGGCATTCTGAACTAGCTAAAGAATTCGCGGAAGAATTGAATACCTATGGTCGCATTTATATGTTTCGGTTCAAACCGGAATATAGATTATTTGCAAGGCCAATACATGAGTATCCCGCAAAAACGGTACAAGCCGCCGCCATTATGCTAATGATCCAAAATAATCTCGATCCGGCAGTAGCACAACACCCCGAAGAATTAATTACATATGGCGGCAATGGAGCCGTATTCCAGAATTGGGCGCAATACCTTATGACCATGCAGTATCTCGCCACAATGACCGATACGCAGACGTTACATATTTATTCAGGGCATCCGATGGGATTATTTCCCTCCTCTAAAGAGGCTCCCAGAGTCGTTGTCACAAACGGCATGATGATCCCTAATTATTCAAAACCTGATGATTGGGAAAAATACAATGCGCTTGGCGTGACCCAATACGGACAGATGACCGCAGGTTCGTACATGTATATTGGTCCGCAGGGAATTGTACATGGCACCGCCATAACGGTCATGAACGCCTTTCGCAAGGTTTTGCAACGGGATAAAAATCCAGCAGGCAAAATATTCTTGACTGCCGGTCTGGGCGGAATGAGCGGCGCCCAGCCGAAAGCCGGAAATATTGCCGGGTGTATTACGATTTGTGCAGAGGTCAATCCGGCCGCCGCTACCAAAAGATATGAACAGGGCTGGGTAGATGAACTTATTGAGGGGATGAATGATTTGGTTTTCAGGACGAGATCGGCTATCGAAAATAAAGAAGTAGTCTCACTGGCTTTTATCGGAAATGTAGTAGATGTTTGGGAACGCTTTGATACTGAAAATATATTCATTCATTTGGGCTCTGATCAAACTTCGTTACACAACCCTTGGGCTGGCGGGTATTATCCGATCGGATTGACTTATGATGAATCAAACGGATTAATGAGTTCAGACCCTGCAACATTTAAAGGCAAAGTTCAAGAAACCTTGCGAAGACATGCCGCGGCCATAAACAACCACACGCGAAAAGGCACCTATTTCTTTGATTATGGCAATGCCTTTTTGCTGGAAGCCTCGCGAGCAGGTGCAGCTGTAATGGCGGATAATAAAATCGATTTCAGATACCCATCGTATGTGCAAGATATTTTGGGGCCCATGTGTTTTGATTATGGATTCGGACCCTTCCGTTGGGTATGTGCTTCAGGAAAGTCGGAAGATTTAAGAAAGACCGATGCCATTGCTTTAAAAGTCATGCAAAAAATTAAAGTCAGTGCCCCGGAGGAAATCCAACAACAAATGCAAGACAATATCAAATGGATTTCCGAGGCGGAACAGAATAAACTGGTCGTCGGTTCACAAGCACGAATTCTTTATGCCGATGCCGAAGGGCGCGGAAAAATAGCCGAAGCTTTTAATCAAGCGATAAAGTCCGGAGAAATTTCCGCCCCGATTGTTCTTGGCCGTGACCATCACGATGTGAGTGGCACCGATTCTCCTTTCCGTGAGACTAGTAACATTTACGACGGCAGTAAATTCACGGCTGACATGGCCATACATAATGTCATCGGCGATAGCTTTCGAGGAGCTACTTGGGTCTCAATTCACAATGGCGGCGGCGTCGGCTGGGGCGAGGTAATCAATGGCGGATTCGGAATGGTACTCGATGGATCGGAAGATGCATCTAGAAGGTTAAAAAACATGTTATTCTACGACGTCAATAATGGAATATCTAGAAGAAGCTGGGCGAGAAACAAGGAAGCACTCTTTGCCATCAAACGAGAAATGGCACGCACCCCCGAACTAAAAGTTACGTTACCTAACATAGTAGCGGATGGATTACTCGAAAATCTTTTCGATTGAGAATATGAGCGACTATATAAAACCCGACAAAGACCTCTGGGCCGGAAGAAAATCTGGCCAACAACTTTATTTACATGAAAAAGTAGCGTGTATCGATTTTGAAGAATCGATCGCTGCTTTGGCTTCGAGCCAAAATACTTTTACACTACTAGGATATGCTTGTGAGGAAGGTGTAAAACGAAACCATGGGAGAATAGGCGCCTTCGAAGGCCCTGATGCCATTCGAAAGCAACTGGCCAAAATGCCCAATCATTTTGGTGCCGAGACAGATTTTCTCGACCTAGGCTCCATTCGATGTTCAGATGAAAATATGGAAGCGGCCCAAACAATTCTCTCTAAAAAAGTAACCCGAATTCTTGAAAACAGTGCTTTTCCAATTCTTATGGGTGGCGGTCACGATATCGCTTATGCCCATTACAAGGGCATCAAAAAGCACTTGGGAAAAGATAAATCCATTGGCATTATCAACTTTGATGCTCATTTTGATCTACGGAACAATTCAAAGGGAAACAACTCCGGCACTCCGTTTTTCCAGATCGCTCAAGACTGCAAAGAAGACGGTTCGGCCTTCAAATATCTCTGTTTAGGCATTCGGCAAGATGCAAACGATAGCAGTTTATTTAAAACGGCCGAAAAGCTAGGTGTCGAGTACATACCTTGTACAAAGTTTTCAATGGCTTATGCTAAAACGATAGTTCGAAGGCTTTTGGATTTCATCGCACAGGTCGATTATTTGTACGTAACCATCGACTTAGATGGATTTTCTTCGGCCTACGCACCAGGAGTTAGTGCCCCTTCGCCTATTGGCTTTGATCCGAAAATCGTTTTGGAATCACTGGAACTGATCGTCAATTCGAGAAAATTGATTTCTTTCGATATAGCCGAAATGAATCCGAAGTACGACATCGATAATCAGACGGCGAAGTTGGCGGCTTCGTTGGTTCATTTTATGATGCACCAACTAGAACATTTATAGAAACTATAATTTTCTTTTGTCCCGACTGCGCTCGATATGACATAAAACTAATCGAACCCCTACTCCAACCAACTCTTATAATATTTCCCATCATCAATATCCAAAGCCGCCTGAGTCAATTGCAACGGCTTGAACGTATCGATCATCACGGCCAGTTCTTCGGTCTTCGTCTTGCCGATACTCGCTTCATAGGTTCCTGGGTGCGGGCCATGCGGTATACCTGCCGGATGTAATGAAATGTAGCCCTGATCTATACCCTTCCGGCTCATAAAATCGCCATCGACATAGTACAAGACCTCATCGGAATCGATATTGGAATGGTTATAAGGTGCCGGAATCGCTTGCGGATGATAATCATACAACCGCGGACAAAAAGAGCACACCACAAAAGCATTGGTCTCAAAAGTTTGGTGTACCGGCGGCGGTTGGTGTACCCGCCCGGTTATCGGCTCGAAATTATGAATGGAAAATCCATAGGGAAAATTATAGCCGTCCCAACCCACAACGTCAAAAGGATGGGTAGCATAGACCATATGGTGTAATTGCCCTTGCTTCTTGACCTTTATCACGAATTCCCCTTTTTCGTCATGGGTCTGCAAATTTTGAGGCAGTTTAAAATCCCGCTCACAAAAAGGGGAATGTTCCAAATGTTGGCCGAACCAATTACGATAACGTTTCGGAGTATAGATAGGGTGATAGCTTTCCGTAATCAATAGGCGATTGTCTTCATCATCGAATTCGATTTGATAGATTATTCCCCTTGGAATCAACAGATAATCACCATATTCGAACGGAATTTCACCGAGCAAAGTCTTCAATGCTCCGCTTCCCTTATGAACGAAAAGAAGCTCATCGGCATCGGTATTCTTATAGAAATAAGCCGTTAACGATTTTTTGGGTGCAGCAAGACCCACATGCACATCGCTATTGAAGAGCACCGTTTTTCTACTGGCGAGATAATCATCTTCGGGCCTTATCTTAAAACCTTTCAATAACCTCGATTTTATATTGTGAGCTACGGCCGCTCTTGGTGTGACGTCTAAGGATTTACCAACCTCTTTCACTTGAGTTGGCCTATGCACGTGATACATCAGAGATGACATTCCATCGAACCCAATAGTGCCAAATAATTGCTCATAGTATAGCGTACCATCGTCCTTTCTAAATTGTGTATGTCGCTTTTGCGGAATCTTCCCCAATTTATGATACAAAGGCATAAGTTTTTGTTTTGGTATCTACCCTTAAAATTACGATATTTTTTGGTGGCAAAGCATGTACCCATCACCTTTGAAATATCCCCTTTTACGATAAATAAGCGAGCAAAATTATTGTATTAAAAAAAATGTTGAGTACACTCATTTCCAGTAAGCATTATCATCAACTTTAAGGTAGCGAAAAAGTTAAATCCAAGTTGGATAAAGAAATGAGTACATGAAGCTAAATAGGTATTGACCCTTATAACAGAACCTTTAAATAAAGAGGAAAAGTACTGCCATATTTTAGACCAAAAAATTAATGCCTCCCTAAAAAAACATGATTCATATGACTAACACATAAAACCGAAAAGATGGAGAGATCACGGTTTAAAAAGAAAGCCCAGCTGGCAAGAAATTCTTGGATGCATTTGAAAAAGCAACTGTTTAAAAACAACTAATCTAGAAACCGACTCGAAAACGGAAACACAAAAACTTTAGATAATCAGGCATAACTGAAAAATTAAGGAAAACCAGCACGAAATTTTGGTATAAAGATCAGTGGATAGATTTGTTTCTAAAGGTATTATTCGGAATATGGCGAAGCATGAAACGAATTCTTAGAGATTCGTAGCTGCAAAAAAGAAAAAAAGCCCCCCAATTTGGAAAGCCTTTCATTGGCCCTAACCTAAAATCTAGGTTATGGGTCACAACACAACGGTAAAGATACTAAAGGTTTTTGATAAAATGGAATTATGGAAAACCTATTTCTGTTGTGACAAATAGGTCACCAGCGACGCCATTTCCTCAAAGCTTAAGGCGTTTGCCAAACCGGCGGGCATCATAGAGGTTTCTAATTCTTTTCGTTCGGCAATATTCGATTTTTTGAGCTCTTTCGCCGTTCCCACGATATTTCGAATGGTCAGGTCCTCGGCAGATTCGCGGGTAACAAAACCCACGTAATTATCACCGCCCTTAGTACTGATCTGTACTGTGGAAAACCCCTGGGAAATAGATGCATTAGGCTTTAAAATAGACTCCGCAATCTGCTCCCTGTTCATTATAGAGCCCACTTGCCCCATAAATGGGCCTTTCATGACCTGGTCTTTGGTAATGCTATGACAGGCGACACAGCCTTGACTTATAAAAAGAGCCTCACCTTTTGAAGCATCTCCTTCTATTTTGCCCAAGGCGAGCATCACATCTTCAATCGACGATTCACCGATCTGTCCCTTTTTATTTTTAATCTTATCAAAATCGACCACGGGCATATCTTCTTTGGGTTCTTCTACTTTGATTTCTCCAAAGGCATCGATTCTCAATCGATATTTACTGTTCAGCTCGGTAAAAAACTGTTTGTCTTTTTTACCTTTTGCATTAAATTGATCCAATAAAAAAGACCGAATAACGGGTGACTGTTCCCATTCCATTGTCTTATAATACGGGCCATGGGTGTCGGGTCTGGTACTCCACCACCATGAGGTATCGTAAGGGGCCTCCTTATGATAAATTCTTGCCAAGGTATTAATTACTTTTTTCTTGAACGACTCGTTATCTGAACGGTCGGAAGCTTCAATTAGCGCCTTCACGACCTTTGGACTGTGCATGTATCGCATTGCCCATAACGCCATATCCTCATTTGCCGTTCCAAGTGCGCCGATGCAGTCATCAACTGCATTTAAGGCCACCAAGGCCTTTATGGCCAAATGGGGGAGAATTATTTCTGAATTTGGCGTTGCATGGGGGCCTTCGGTATTTATTTTGGGGGCCACAAATGAACTTGGTACTTTTAACTTCAGAAGTTCTTTCGCCGCTGCGAGATTCCCTAATCGGCCCAAACCGATAATCGCTGCTGCCTGTACTTCCTCCGAAGTTGACCTCAGCCCTTTTAAAAAAGGTTGTAAGGGTGCCTTTTTCGCCATCTCCTTGGTATCGGCCAAAGCCCGCAATACAAAACGTTCAACAGAAGAATCCCCTGCTAAAACCGTTAAATCGTCAATGCCTTTAACACCGGCTATTTGGGCATAGGTGAAAACGGCTGTCGCACGAATTTCCAAGGGTTGGTCTTTTTCCTTTGCCAACGCCAAGACTTTTGAAACCGATTCGCTTTCCAGTCGCTGTAACAGTTCATATTGGGCACTTAGGCGCGACTTGGCATTTTTTGCCTTTAGTAGATCGACCAGCTCATTAACCGACGCCTCTTTTACTTCAACGAAAGGTTCGTATGAAAAATCTTTTGGGGTAACCCGAACCACATACCCTTTATCGGGATTGCCTGAGTAACCGGCACCATCCCAAGCAGATAGATACATCGTACCCGAGGCATCTACATCTACGTCGGTAATTTGGGGCAATTGAATAAACCGCGCCTCTTTTTGGGTGAAACTTGGACCATCTTTGGTCACCTTATGAATGTATAGCTCGTTCCGGCCCCAGTCGGCCATCATGGGTACATTGTTGTATTTTTCGGGCCATCTTGAATCGTTCATAAAAAGTGCACCCGCTCCCGACCCTCCGCCGACATCGATCAATGCCGGCAAAATCTCTTCGGTAAATTGTTTAAAAAGCACCGGGTAGCCATATTCTCCTGATTGTATTTGATGAATGAACCGAATATTCCATCCGCCACCATCATTGGTGTTTCCACGGGTAAAAATGTTCATAAAGGGATCAATAGCGACATCGTAAATATTTCGAAGTCCATGGGTATAGACTTCCATTTTGGTGCCATCTGGCCGGACCCTCAAAATACCACCACCCAACTGGGTCAATTTTGTACCATCGCGATCCGTTGCATTGTGAAAACCGAAATCGCCCACGGCAACGTAAATCCAGCCATCAATACCCATTTGAATACCATTTGTGGCATGATCGGTTCCACGTTCCTGCAGGTATTTAGGATTACTCATATTCTTGATCAGTACTTTAGCCGGGCCATCGGCAAGACCATCTTGGTCCATATCATCAAAAACCACCAGATCCATATTATCGGCTTTTTTGGTCTCATCGGAGAAAGTAGTGTGAAGTACAAATACCTGATTCCCGATTGGCAAAATTCCCCTAGGGTTATCCAATTGGGCAAACTCGGTGTAGGAATCCATAATGCCATCATGGTTACAATCTACCAGTCGCTTTATAAAACCTTTTCCCATCTCTTTTCCAAGAGAACCCATCATATCGACCCCAACAAAAACTTCTCCAGTTGGTGCCACGGCCATACACGCTGGACTCGGGGTAAGTTCTGGCCCCGAAAAACCTTTGATCACTAAATCTTCTGGCCAAATCAATGCATTTATTACGGAGTCGGTAGGGTATTCGAAAACTTCCGCACTTGGCACACAGTTCTCCTTTTTCCCGCTACAACTCGTTAAAGCTATCAAAAGCCCCACAAAACATCCAAAACGTTTGATGATACTAACACTATTTTTTACAGTCACTCTAATTGTATTTTGTCGTTTATTTAATTTTGAATATTTATTTCAGGTCAAAAATTTGAATTCAAATATACGCAACCAACAAATATATCGAGGCTTAACTATATCCCTTAATACATGAAAATTTTGTGTAATATGCAAAAAATATCGTTGTTCGTTTTTATATCAGTTCACTACTTAGGTCTGAACGGTCTTACAATCAGTCGGGCAGCCTTATCATAATTAATATAGTTGTAGACCCAATTGAAGAAAACAATAACCCGGTTTCTGAAGCCAACCAAAGCCATTAGGTGTACGAACATCCAAATGAACCAAGCGAAAAAGCCTCCGAATTTGAATTTTTTGATATCGGCTACAGCCTTGTTCCTTCCAATCGTTGCCATAGCGCCTTTGTCAGTATATTTGAATGGCTCCATTGATTTTCCTTCTAAAGATTTTTTTAAATTTTTTGCCAAAAGCTCACCTTGTTGTATGGCAGGTTGCGCCACCTGCGGATGTCCTTTCGGGTAAGTTTCGGTCTCCATATAGGCAATATCGCCAATGGCAAAAATATTTTCGCACCCCTCCACTTGATTGAAACGATTTACTTTGAACCGATTCAACTTCTCAACCAATGTTTCGGATGCGAGCCCTTCTATTGCAGCTCCCGTTACCCCGGCGGTCCATATAAAGTTTTTAGTCATAATAGTATTACCATCCTTTAGCGTCAAGACCTCACCGTCATAATCGCTGGCAATACTGTTTAAATGTATTTGCACCCCAAGTTCCTTTAAAAATTCAGCCGCTTTTTTAGAGGCATGTTCGCTCATTGGCGGAAGCACTTGGTGGCTTCCCTCAAAAAGGTGGATTTCCATTTCTTGCACATCAAGATGCCTATAATCTTTTGGAAACACATTGCGTTTGAGTTCTGCAAAGGCACCTGCCAACTCCACCCCAGTTGGGCCTGCGCCGATAATACTGAAGTTCAAAAGGGCCTTTCTTTCCTCAAGGTTATCACAATCATCGGCCATTTCGAAATTTTGTAACATTAGACTACGAATGTTCAAGGCTTGAGGAACATTTTTCATGGGCATGGCATGCTCGGCTATTCGATCATTACCGAAGAAATTAGTTTTTGTACCCGTGGCCATGACCAGATAATCATAGTCCAAGTCTCCAATGTTGGTAAAGACTATTTTATTTTTAGGATCTATTCTATCAACGGTCGCCAAACGAAAATGAAAGTTCTTTAGCTGTTTTAAAACCTTTCGAATAGGGTAAGCTATGGAATCGGGTTCGAGTCCACTTGTTGAAACTTGGTACAACAAAGGCTGAAATGTATGATAGTTGTGTTTATCGATAAGTACTACTTGCGCGTTGAGGTTTTTGAGCTTCTTGGCCAGTGATATACCGGCAAATCCACCACCGATAATTACAACACGATGGTTAGCTGCCTTTGGTAGATTCATGTATTTTTTTTCAAAATTACAGATTCTTTTAGTGGGGCATGAGGTTTAATGCCCCAAAAACGAATGTGTATTTCAAAGGGCACTACAGATTTGACCAATTTATAGGACTATCAAATTTTTAGCAGAACGTTAACGCATTCTAATTCGCATTATCTTTAAATTGAAATAAAAAAATGAAAAACAACGCTATGTTTTGGGTAGCTCTTACGACGTTAATTTTGATTAGCGTTACAATAATGGCCGCCATGAACTTTCCGTTCAATTGGGTCTTTTACTTTACCGTATTAGGCCAGGCAGCAGTCATTTTTATGGTCTATAAAGTATTGACGGACGTATACACTACCGATAAGACGTTTGAAGATTTCTATGAAGACTATCCTATTGGGAAACGTATGAACTAGAATTTATTCCCTCATGCTCCTTCTTTTTTTTTGAGGAAACGTTCATCCCTAATTCAGGAATGACCAATAAAGGAATCTGCGTATGAAAGACCATCCTTTTTACTATGGGCTCCCGCGTCATTTTTTCCATGTAACTGTGTTGGTAATTGAGCATGGCCAGAAGATGTATGTCCAATTCGTTCGTAAAGGCTTCCAAAGAATTCGACACGGAATTTAATTCTGAAATAGTATGCACATAATGCTCTACTTCACTTAAATATTTACGAAGCATACTCAAATTGAACTGTTGTAGTTCTGATAAGGCCTGAATTTTGTGTTGTACATGAACGATACGTACAACGGCATCAAAAGTGCTCGCCATATCGATAAGAGGCTGCAATTCAGATTGGGTATAAAAACGATTGAAGTCCGTTGCAAATGCGATTTCGTTCGGAGTCATAAACTCAAAATGTTGTGGTACGGCCAAAATCGGACAATTCTTTACCGATTTGATAATCCGCACTGCATTACTACCCATAAATACCTCTTCAAGACCAGAGGCGCCTTTGGTTCCCGTTACTACCAAATCTATATTTTGTTCTTCAATCGTTTCCTTGATTTGATCAACCAAAAAACTGAACGAGGAAATGGTCTTAAAGCTATGTTTTAGATTTTCATAGTCTTTACCAATTTGTTCGGTTAAACTTTTTAACCCTCTTTTGGAATAGAGTTTTGCCCCATTTTCTAATAACCCACTGTCTATCGTTGCGGCCATAAAACGACTGCTGGCAATTGCTGGCGTATAGGTGTTCAACAAATGAAAGACACATTCCTCATTTTTAAAGAGTTCGATGGCATATCGAGTCGCGTTCCAAGCGTTTTCGGAAAAGTCGGTAGGGATCAGTATGTTTTTCATCATGTCTTTTTAGAAAACTATGATGTAAAACTAGCCCAAGGCAGAAGCTGAAACTATGACTTATATCAGGTTTTTTAAATCGTTTGGGCATAAACTTTGGAATATTATATGATGATTATATCTAATAGTTTAATATTCAAATAATCTTAGATTATGAAGAAAAGACCTGTCAAAGTTTCACTTATCGGCAGGGGGAATGCCTCCCGAATACTTGGGCTACCAAATAAATTTCCGAACTTAACGATTCCAATAAATGTTTACGAAGCACTATACCAAAAAAATGCTGCATAGTAACCCGTATGAATTTGCAAGTGGGCCTGACGGACTAGTGAAACAGCATTCGGCGCAATACTTTACCAAGTATGAAAACAAAAAATGCCCAAATAGTAGTTTGGGCATTTTTTGTTTTTCCTTTTTTTTGCACTAAAAACCCTCAATCAAATCCGAGAGCCTCCTTTCGTCTGCAATTCCAATTTTCTTGCCTGAAGTCTTGATAAGGTTTTTTTTCTTGAATTCTGAAATAATACGGATACACGATTCCGTTGCGGTACCCACCACGTTGGCATAATCTTCTCGAGAAAGTGTCAGACTTAAAAATCCATCGGTATCTTCGCCGTAGTTCTTCTGAAGATATAAAAATGCTTCGGCCATACGTTGCTTCACTGTTTTTTGTGACATGTTTACGATAACATCATCGGCCTCCTTAAGATCATGGGCCATGTGCCGCAATACCTCAACGGCAAAATTCGGATTGGTGTTCAACGTATTCGATATAATTTCCTTGGGAATAAAACAGACCTCCATGTCGCTTACCGCCACCGCACTCAAATTGGTACATTCCTCCGCAATTACAGAACGTTGCCCCATGACTACACCCTTACTGGCCAGTTTCACAATCTGGTCTTTACCGTTAGCACTTAACTTTGACATTTTCGAAATACCATCGCGAACGCAAAAAACGCCATCCAATTTTTCGCCTTCCTGAAAAAGGGTTTCCCCCTTCTTGATTTTTTTTGAGATTTTAGCGTCGGAAACTTTCTTCAACTCATTTTTATTCATTGCACGCAATGAATTGAACTGCCGAACGATACAATTTTCACATCTACTTTCCATAACCTCGATATTTACACCTAACTTACAAAGATAGCGCCCACAAGTTAATCAAAACCTGACAATTATCATATTTTAAAAAACCTTCGCCTTACACCTTTGCAACAGGTATAAGCAAATGTAAAAATGAATAAGATCAACTGCTACCATTGTGGAGATGATTGCGATAACATCTGCATTGAATTTGACGAGAAAAACTTCTGCTGCAATGGCTGCAAAACAGTCTATGAAATATTCTCTAGCAATGACCTATCCTATTATTATGATATTCAGTCGGCTGCAGGGGCCACTCCAAAGGCGATTGAAGGAAAATATGATTTTTTAAATACCGATGCTATTGTTGAGCGGTTAACGGAGTTCAACGATGGTAATCTCCAAATCGTTAATCTGTACATTCCACATATTCACTGTAGCTCGTGTATTTGGATACTCGAAAACCTGAACAAGCTGAACCCGTTCATAAGCAATTCGCAGGTTGATTTCCCTAAAAAGACAGTTCGAGTTACCTATAATTCCTCAAAAATTTCCTTGAAAGATTTAGTCGTTCTCTTGGCAAGAATAGGCTACGAGCCCAATATTTCGTTAGATGATTTCGACAATAAAAAGAAAGGTGTAGACCGCAGCCTTACCTATAAATTGGGGGTTGCAGGCTTTGCTTTTGGTAATGTGATGTTCCTTTCCTTTCCTGATTACTTTGATCTATCATCAAACGACGCCTCAGGCGGTGAATTCTGGCTCAATAGCTACGAAAATGTCTTTCGGTGGTTGATGTTCGCTTTTTCGTTACCCGTGGTTTTTTATGCAGGAAAGGATTATTTTATTTCCGCTTATAAAGGACTTCGAAGTAACCTATTGAATATCGATGTGCCCATTGCCTTAGGTATTTTGGTGCTATTCCTCAGAAGTACACTAGAAATCATTTTCGATTGGGGAAGCGGATTTTTCGATTCCCTGACGGGATTGGTGTTCTTTTTATTATTGGGAAAATTTTTCCAGCAGAAAACCTACTCATTTTTGTCGTTTGAGCGCGATTATAAATCTTATTTTCCCATTGCAGTTACTAGGATAACTTCTGAAGGAAAAGAAGAATCAACACAAGTACATGATATCAAGCGGGGAGACCGCTTATTGATCCGTAACGAAGAACTGATTCCTGTTGACGGTATTCTTATCAACGGAAACGCCCGTATCGACTATAGTTTTGTAAGCGGGGAATCCGAACCTGTAAAAAAAGAATCAGGCGATAAGGTATTTGCAGGTGGTAAGCAACTGCAGGGCGTGATCGAGATGGAGGCCTTAAAATCGGTTTCCCAAAGTTATTTGACGCAATTATGGAGCAATTCTGTTTTTCAACAGGATAAATCCAGCAAATTCCAAACGTTGACCGATAGTATCGGTAAACGCTTTACCATAGCCGTTTTAGCCATTGCATTCTTGGCCTCTTCTTTTTGGCTCTATTTCGACCCCGGTAAGGCGATGAACGTCTTTACCGCAGTACTCATTATAGCATGCCCCTGTGCTATTGCATTGGCTTCGCCTTTTACCTTGGGAAATATGCTTCGCATTTTCGGTCGTAAAAAATTCTATCTCAAAGATACGGGGACCATCGAACAATTGGCACAGATCGATACCGCTATTTTCGATAAGACCGGCACAATCACTACTTCCAAAAAAAGCACCGCGACCTATGAAGGCATGCCTTTGACAACTGCTGAAGAATCTCTTTTAAAAAATACGCTGCGTGCCTCGAACCACCCCCTAAGTCGCACCTTATATGAACTGCTAGCAGAACAGAACATCGTCACTTTAGATGAGTACGAAGAACATCTGGGCAAAGGTCTTGAAGGCATGAAAGACGATGAGTACATCAAGATCGGTTCCGCTGATTTTGTAGGTAATAACAAGCCTCTAGATACCTTGAACACTTCAGTACATATTAGCAGTAATAACAACTACAAAGGCCGCTATGTTTTCCATAACCATTACCGAGAGGGCGTTTCGGAAGTCTTCAAAGAGCTATCGGAAATATCGAATCTGGCGATACTTTCTGGAGACAACGAAGGGGAAAAACAACGCTTGGAGTTATTGCTTCCTAAACTGACCCCTCTGTATTTCAATCAAAAACCGGAAAACAAACTAGAGTTCATTAAGTCGCTACAAACACAGGGCAAAAGGGTTTTGATGGTCGGTGATGGCCTCAACGATGCCGGGGCGTTGGCACAGGCAGAGGTCGGTATTGCCATTTCAGAAAACGTGAATGTTTTCTCCCCCGCCTGCGACGGCATTTTAGATGCTTCAAAATTCCGACAATTGTATCCCTACATTATCGCCTCAAAAAAAGCGATGAAGATTATCAAACTAAGTTTTATCCTGTCCCTACTATATAATGCTATTGGGCTTTATTTTGCAGTCACAGGACAATTAGAGCCCGTTATAGCAGCGATTTTAATGCCGTTGAGTTCGATAAGTGTGGTGGCCTTTACGACCGTCATGACAAACATAATTAGTCGAAAATTAAACTAAAATAAAAGTGATTGACAACATAAGGCAAAACAGTTTCTTAAAAATTTCTATTGGTATTGTCTATTTCTGGTTTGGAGCTCTAAAGTTCTTTCCCGAACTAAGTCCGGCAGAGGGTCTTGCAACGGATACCATTACCGAATTAACCTTGGGCATTATTCCTGCTGAGATTTCTATTATTTTATTGGCGCTACTTGAGGTCAGTATTGGAATATTTTTTATATTGAACCTTCATACAAAGAAGGTGGCCATTGCAGCCTTAGCCCATCTGGCCTGCACTTTTACACCGCTCTTCTTTTTCAATGATATTTCTTTTAACGGTTACCCAATTTTTCTAACGCTTATAGGACAATATATCATCAAAAATTTAATCATCATTGCGGCTCTACTATTGATTATCAAAGAAAAAAATCACCAAGTGAGCAGCACAAAAATTATAGAAAATTAAAAACTGAAAAGCTGACAAATGTCATATTTATTAAAAAATCGCAAACGTAGTTTTACACCAGAATTCAGGTAGGTATGAGTGTTATTTATGTGTTATTGGCTATAAGCGTCGTTGTTGCGGTCATCTTTTTCATTGCATTTATCGTTTCGGTCAAAAGTGGGCAGTATGATGATTCATACACGCCCTCGGTACGTATGCTTTTTGAAGATGAACTGGTCAAACCTGCCTTTCCGGTAGGTACGAAAAAAGACCATACGACCAAAAAAACAAAGGAAGAGAAAACCCAACTAAATAAAGAAGTATAATTATGGAATTACAGCAGTTCTATTACGATAACAAAATCGTAAAAAAGTTCATCTACGCCACCATGCTTTGGGGAATTGTAGGGATGTCGGTCGGTCTCCTTCTGGCTTTTATGTTTATGTTTCCGAACTTGACCGACGGTATATCGTGGTTAAGTTTTGGCCGCTTGCGCCCTTTGCATACCAATGCCGTCATCTTTGCATTTGTCGGAAACGCGATTTTCGCGGGAGTCTACTACTCTACCCAACGTTTGCTCAAAGCGCGAATGTTCAACGATTTTCTGAGCAACTTTAATTTCTGGGGCTGGCAGCTTATTATTGTGGCCGCTGCGATAACACTTCCGTTGGGCTATAGCACATCAAAGGAATATGCCGAACTGGAATGGCCCATTGACATTGCCATTGCTCTCGTTTGGGTGGCCTTTGGGGTCAACCTCATTGGCACAATGATAAAAAGACGTCAACGTCATTTGTATGTGGCAATATGGTTCTATGTCGCCACTTTCGTTACCGTTGCAGTACTCCATATTTTCAATAGTCTGGAACTTCCTGTAAGTGCTTTAAAAAGTTATTCGGTGTACGCTGGGGTGCAAGATGCGTTGGTGCAATGGTGGTACGGACACAATGCCGTGGCCTTCTTTTTAACCACCCCCTTCTTGGGCTTGATGTACTACTTTATTCCCAAGGCGGCGAACAGACCTGTTTATTCCTACAAATTGTCGATAGTCCATTTTTGGTCTTTGATATTCATTTATATCTGGGCAGGTCCACACCATTTACTGTATTCATCATTACCCGATTGGGCACAGAATTTAGGTGTTGCTTTTTCCATAATGTTGATCGCTCCATCTTGGGGAGGTATGATCAACGGACTCTTGACACTTCGTGGTGCATGGGATAAGGTAAGAACCGATCCCGTTCTTAAGTTTATGGTCGTAGCCATTACCGGCTATGGTATGGCCACTTTTGAAGGGCCTTTGCTATCGCTGAAAAACGTAAACGCGATAGCTCATTTTAGCGATTGGATTATTGCCCACGTACATGTCGGTGCTTTGGCATGGAATGGTTTCTTGACCTTTGGAATGATTTACTGGCTTGTTCCCAGAATGTTCAAAACACGGTTGGCATCGGTCGGATTGGCAAATTTCCATTTCTGGATCGGTACGTTGGGGATTATCCTCTATACACTTCCGATGTACGTTGCCGGATTTACCCAAGCCCTGATGTGGAAGGATTTTAATCCGGACGGAACATTAGTGTATGGTAATTTTTTGGAGACCGTAAACGAAATCATGCCTATGTATTGGATGCGTGCCATTGGCGGAAGCCTTTACATCGTTGGTGCCTGTGTGATGATTTATAACGTTGTCATTACCATAAAATCCGGAAGCAAGGTCGAAGACGAACTCGCTGAAGCAGCTGCTTTAACCCGTGTGTCAAAAAGAAGAACTTCTGGTGAAACTTTTCATACATGGTTGGAGCGTAAGCCGATACAATTGACCATTTTGGCTACGGTTGCCATTTTGATCGGAGGTATCATTCAAATAGTACCGACCATTTTGGTCAAATCGAACATTCCGACGATTACAAGCGTCAAACCCTATTCACCATTAGAGTTGGAAGGTCGTGACCTCTACATTCGCGAAGGTTGTGTCGGTTGCCACTCTCAAATGGTACGTCCGTTCCGTAGTGAAGTGGAACGTTATGGGGAATATTCTAAAGCAGGTGAATTTGTATACGACCACCCGTTCCTATGGGGCAGTAAACGTACCGGACCGGATCTACTCCGTATTGGGGGGAAATATTCTGACAACTGGCACTTGAACCACATGTACGACCCGCAAAGCACCTCATCTGGTTCTATTATGCCCGCCTATCAATGGTTAGTGCGCGATGAGCATGACCGCGACGGCATACAAGGAAAAATGGAAGCCATGGTTACTTTAGGCGTGCCTTATACCGAGGAAGATATCGCAAATGCACATGCAAATATGGACGCGCAAGCAGCAAAAATCGAGAAGAACCTATATGCCGATCCCGACTTTGCAAAAAGTTACGAGGCCGATAAAAAATATGCGGCCGATAATGGTGACGACTTTATAGAAATGAAGGATCGGGAAATCGTATCCTTAATAGCATACTTGCAACGTTTGGGTACCGATATTAAAGTAAAGGAAACTAACGAAACCATCTCACAAAACTAACGGACATGCTAAAATTTGTAAAAGGTTATATGGAAAATATAGATGGGGTGGCCACCTATCCCATGATATCATTACTCATCTTTTTTATCTTTTTTTTGGGGCTATTCTGGTGGGTTTTTACCGCCTCGAAAGAACATATTAAAGAAATGAGCGAGATGCCCTTGGAAAAAGACAACCAACAAAACTTCGAACTATGAGAAATACTACAGCATGGTGGATAAGGATTCCCGTGGGATTCTTTTTAATATTAGGATTGATGGAGTTTTTTATTGACTCCGGAGGCAAACTTGCAATTTTTGAATATCCCATGGCGCAATTGTTTATGGTATTCGTACTTCTACTGATGATTGCCATAGAACTCATCTTACAAGCCGTAGAAAATGTGATGTTCCAAATGCTTTCAGAAGAGGCCAAAAAGCGTTACTTGGCCTCCAAATCAAAATCAAGCGAATGGGCATGGGGTCAAAAAACCTATCAAAAATTATTGGGCTCAAAACCCATTGAAGCCGAAGGGGAAATCATCTTGGACCATAATTATGATGGCATCAGAGAATTGGATAATAAGCTACCGCCTTGGTGGGTGTACATGTTCTACGCCACTATCATTTTCGGGGTGGTATATTTGATACGCTTCCATATTTACAATGATTACACCCAAGATATGGAGTATGAGCAACAAGTAGCCGCGGCCCAACTCGAAATCGAAGAATACAAAAGGACGGCCAAAGACCTGGTAGATGCCAATACCGTAGAATTATTGACCGATGCATCAGACATCAATGCAGGCAAGGCTGTTTTCGAGAGTAGCTGTGTGGCTTGTCATATGGCCGACGGCGGCGGTGGAATAGGCCCCAATCTGACCGACCCTAACTGGATTCTGGGCGGAGGAATCAAAAACGTATTCAACACCATTTCCGAAGGTGGCCGTGCCGGCAAGGGAATGATTGCCTGGAAACAAACGCTAAAGCCTGTTGAAATGGCCCAGGTCGCAAGTTATATATTGACTGAGATTACTGGAAAAACCTCTGCCAACCCTAAGGCTGCAGAAGGAGATTTATGGGTCGACGACCCCAGCGCACCTTAACAAGAAATTGAGGAGCAAGGGAAAGATTCCACCACGGCGGCAGTCAATTAAAGGTTTCAAGTTCAAAGTTTAAAATGATATACAGATGTAAGTTCTTCCCCTTGGATAAGGGGAGGTGGCATCTGGCTTGTCGGCCGATAGGCAGACGAAGCTGAGATGACCGATGGGATTGAAAGCGCAGATCTCTGTACATGATTAAAATTTAATTTTTAACCCAACTAAAACTGCTAAATCCGAAACCAACCTATAAACTTTAAAAGATTCCCGCCTTTGTGGGAATGAAAAATAAAAGGCTATTTAATGGCACAAGACCAAGAAAATTTTAGGGATTCCATCGGAACGATAAGGGAAGATGGTAAGCGCGCTTGGGTTTTTCCTAAAAAACCTAGTGGTAAATGGTATGCATACCGTAAATACGTTAGCTACTTTCTATTGGCTTTTTTGATTGCCGCACCCTTTGTAAAAATCAACGGAAATCAGTTTTTGATGTTCAATGTGTTGGAACGTCGATTCAATATATTCGGTCTGCCTTTTTGGCCCCAAGACTTTTATCTGTTCGTAATTCTTATGATTATCGGAGTTGTGTTCGTAGCTTTATTTACGGTGGCTTTCGGTCGTATTTTCTGTGGATGGATGTGCCCTCAGACGATATTTATGGAAATGGTCTTCCGTCGGATCGAATACTGGATAGATGGTGACCGAGGAGCACAGATTAAGCTAAATCGTCAGCCATGGAATGCAGAGAAAATCAGAAAGAGAGTTACAAAGTTGATTATCTTTTTTATTATTTCGTTTCTGATAGCTAATGTATTTCTAGCCTACCTAATAGGCAGCGATAGACTCCTTCGGTATATCGCTGATGGGCCCTTTCAACATATAAGCACATTAGTTTCATTACTGATATTCACGACAGTGTTCTATTTTGTTTTCGCATGGTTTCGTGAGCAAGTCTGTATTATTGCTTGTCCGTATGGTCGAATGCAAAGTGTGTTGTTAGATAATAAATCTATTGTTGTAGCCTACGATCACAAACGGGGCGAAAGTGAAAACGGGCGAAAGAAGTTTAGAAAGAATGAAGACCGTGAAGCTATGGGGCATGGAGACTGCATTGATTGCTTTCAATGTGTAAATGTTTGCCCTACGGGAATAGACATCAGAAATGGTACGCAATTGGAATGTGTCAACTGCACCGCTTGTATCGACGAGTGCGATACCATCATGGAGAAAGTAGACCTCCCTAAGGGATTGATTCGTTACGCAAGCGAAGACGAAATCACGAAAAAAGAAAAGTTCAAATTCACACCTCGCCTAAAAGGTTACACAGCGGTTTTGATAATTTTAACGGGAATCCTAATAGGCATGCTCTTCCTAAGAAATGATTTGGAAGCCAATATTTTAAGACTACCAGGGCAGTTATACGAGCACAAAGAAGGTAACATCATCAGTAACGTCTACACCTATAAATTGGTAAATAAAACAACAAAAGATGTGAGTGATGTGAGCTTTAAACTTTTATCTCACAAAGGCCAGGTGAAATTGGTCCGCAACGAATATTTTATAGTACCTGCACAAGATTTGGCTGAGGGTACTTTGTTTATTGAAATCAACAATGCTGCGGTTAAAAGTGATAAGGAAAAGATAAAAATCGGGATTTATAGCGATAATGAGTTGGTCGAGACGACAACTACGGCTTTTTTGGCGCCAAGGAGTTATAAATAGTCGATAATCTTTTGTCGTTTTAGCAAAAAGTTGAAAATGAGGATTCCCCCTTTGAAGGGGATGTGAATATTTGCAGAATGAAGCATAAAAACTAAAATTAAACAGATTCCCTCCTTCGAGCGAATGAAAAATAAATAGTATTAACCATGAAAATAAACTGGGGAACAGCAATCGTAATAGCCTTTGTAGCCTTCATTAGCTTCATTTTATTCTTCGTAGTCAGAATGAGTATGGACGATAGTGCCAACCACGATTTGGTCACTGAAGAGTATTATAGGGCCGAACTAGGGTATCAAAAAGAAATCGATGCCGAAACGAATGCCCGAAATTGGTCTGGAAAAGTAAAAATAAAAAAGATACCCGAAGGATTACTTATCGAGTTTCCTGAAGGTATCGATAACGAGAATATAGAAGGAAATGTGTCCCTTTATAGACCATCCAATAAGCACTTGGATTTTGACTTACCTTTAAGTTTATCCAATTCACATTTGCTCATACCTGACAAACGCCTGTTGGATGGTCGCTGGGACATTAAAATTTTTTGGGAACGCCAAGGAAAGGAGTACTTATATAAAGAGAGTTTAACGTATTGAAAATAAAAACAAGAGACTAAAGCCAAGAATCAAGACGTCTTTGCAAGAGACGATTAAGACAAACTATGCTACTATCGGCCATCATATTAGGTTTACTAGGTAGCCTCCACTGCGTTGGTATGTGTGGGCCTATTGCCTTTATGCTACCGGTGGATCGAACAAACAATCTTAAAAAATTCGGCCAAATCTTTATCTATCATTTCGGTCGATTATTAGCATACGGTATCATAGGGTTGGTCTTCGGAATGCTGGGAAAAGGACTATATATCTTCGGACTGCAGCAAAAACTTTCCATAGGCATTGGTATTTTGATGATCATCGCCGTTCTTATTCCTCTTAGGACATTTAACAAATACAACTTTTCAAAGCCTGTCTACAAACTCATTTCAAAGGTTAAAAACCGCCTTGGTAAAGAGTTAAAAAAGAAATCCTCTGACACGTTTCTGACTATCGGTTTTTTGAACGGTTTTTTACCCTGCGGACTCGTCTATATGGCCCTCTTTGGCGCCATTGCCATGGGCAATGCAATAGAAGGAGGTCTATACATGATCTTATTTGGTTTAGGCACGATTCCACTTATGACAACTGCCATTTATTTTAGTGGGTTGCTGAAAGGCGGAATACGACAAAAAGCAACAAAATTGATTCCTGTCGTTGTGGTCATCGTGGGGGCACTTTTTATCCTTCGTGGTCTAGGTTTGGGGATTCCGTATGTATCACCAAAACCTGTTGTTGAAATAGCTTCAAGCGCTGTGGAATGTCATAACTAAAAAATCGTATCCATCAAATGCAACCTTTACCAAATGATATCGTACTTAGGCCTAGATTTCAACTGGAAGTTTCAGGTTCCAAGGAAAAACTACTTAAAGATTTTGAAATATCTAAAGTAGAACCCTTTTTGGTCAAACGGTTAGATGAACATGTTTTCATCAAATTCGATAAGACAAACAACCACTTTTGGTCGCCTCAACTACATCTTGAAATCGATACTGTCGATGAGAAAAATAGCCGTATTTATGGAGTTTTCGGCCCCAACCCCACGCTTTGGACTTTTTTTATGTTCTTACACTTCGGGGTTGCCATGCTATTTATCATTTTAGGTATATGGGCCTACTCAAGTGCCGCTTTGAATAAGCCTTACGGCCTTCAATTAGGGCTTATGGGCTTCCTGATCATTATCTGGTTTATCCTTTATTTTTTAGGAAGAAGTGGCAAGCGTGAAGGTAAGCCCCAAATGCAGGAATTATATGGGTTCATGATGGAAAAATTAACTCAATAAGTCATTACTTTTGACATAGTACTCATTATTCTTTAACTTCGGATTACTCATTATCTTTTATCTCAAACTATGGAAAAGGAGGATATCACCAATAGAGCCGACATCAAACTTTTGGTAGAAACCTTTTACGGGAAAATACGAAAAGACAAAGTGCTCGGGCCCATCTTTAACGGAATCATTTCCGATTGGGAAACCCATTTTGTATTGTTGACCGATTTTTGGGAAACCCAGCTTTTCTTGAAACGAAAATATTTCGGAAACCCCGTAACCGCCCATCAGGAAGTCGACGATAAGATGAACCACACCGTAACCTCCGAACATTTCGGCCTCTGGCTCAACCTTTGGTTTGCTACCATCGACGAACTCTTCGAAGGTGACACGGCTTGGATTGCCAAGAATAGGGCGCAAAAGATGTCGACAATGCTCTTTATGCAGATATTTGAGCATAGAAATAAGTAATTAACTTGGTTACAGTTCGCTGAAAACCTTCCTTCCAAGTGCGTTCATTGTTTATAGGTCGATCCGCTAAAGTCGATTTAATATTATTTCATTGGGCACTAAATATGATATGAAAGCCCGTAATCTGTCAGATAGAAAAGCTATCGAGTTTATACTGTGTATCGGTAGAAAACAAGAATTTATGGATTTTGCGAGGCTATGACCTACACTGGCATTACCCCAGATTTATTACCGTCAATAGTGGGGAAGGCGTTACTGGTGAAGCTCCTTTCGAATTTTCGAATACTATGGGCATGCCCTCATGAGAACAGTTGATTTTTGTACATGATATCTTGATCGACTTCGGACTAAGAAAAGAGATCAACGTAATTGTTGCTGGCAAAATTGCCGTCAAAGCGTTCAATACACAACATCGTGTTTGCTGCCAAGGAATCTAAAAAAGGCAAAACTAGAAATGTTATTCCGAAATATATTTCTTAGGTAAGAAACCTTCTTTCCCTATTCTAATCAAACTTTTGGCATTCCTGCCGAAAAGGTGTAAATTCCTCTATATTTTATCCTACCTAAAACTATAATCTTATATCGTATGAAAAAAGATACTTCCAGGAGATTATTCCTAAAGAAAGCCTCTTTAGGGTCGGCGGCCTTAACCACTGCGCCGATGATTTTCGCCTCTTCTTTTGACCAAAAATTATTGCTTAAAAGAACTTATGAGAATCAATCGTATTCCGACAATGACCATATTAATTTAGGGCTCATCGGTTCGGGAATCCAAGGTATCTTTGATACAAATGCGGCACTGACAGTTAACGGCGTAAAACTCGTAGCGGCCTGTGACCTATATACGGGAAGACTCGACCGTGCCAAGGAACTTTGGGGAGAAGACATTTTCGTAACCCGCGATTATCGAAAACTTCTGGAACGAAAAGATATTGATGCCGTTATCGTGGCTACACCCGACCATTGGCATAAAAAAATTACTGTAGACGCCCTTAAGGCGGGAAAGCATGTGTACTGTGAAAAACCCATGGTTCAAAAGTGGGAAGAAGGCCAAGAAATTATTTCCACCCAAAAATCAACGGGAAAACTATGTCAGGTGGGAAGCCAGAGTATGGCCTCGCTGGGTAACGAAAAAGCTAAACAACTCTATGAAGAAGGCGCTATCGGCGACATCGTAATGCTCGATTTTTATAACGATCGTTACTCGGCCGAAGGGGCTTGGCAATATCCCATTCCACCCGATGCCAATGCGGATACCGTAGATTTCGACACCTTTTTGGGAAATGCCCCAAAAGTTCCCTATGAAGCGAAGCGCTTTTTTCGATGGCGCAACTATCGCGATTATGGGACCGGTGTGGCGGGAGACCTTTTCGTTCATGCATTCTCTACCCTAAACCATGTGATCAGTTCCCACGGTCCTAACCGGGCATTGGCAACGGGAGGCCTACGTTACTGGAACGATGGTCGTGACGTACCTGATGTCAGCATAACCTTGTACGACTACCCAAAAACGGATACCCACGCGGCATTTAATGCTGCCTTTCGAATCAATTTTATCGCTGGAAGCGGTGGTGGTGGCGGGTTCAAATTGATAGGTACGGAAGGTGAAATGGAAGTCGGCCAAGAATCGGTCACCCTGAGACGTTCAAAATTAGGGATGGTTCCCGGCGGCTATTCCCTTACTGCCTTTACCGAAGCTACCCAAGAAAAAATACGAGAGGCATATACACAACAAAATCTGGAGTCGAGGGCCTCGGCCCTAAGTACCGGCACTACGACTTGGGAGGCTCCGAAAGATTACAAAGGCGGTCATCACGACCATTTTTATAATTTTTTTCAGGCCATTCGCGGAAAAGGTAAAATTATAGAAGACCCTACGTTTGGATTAAGGGCAGCAGGAGCAGCGCTTTTGGCCAACGATAGTTATTATACAAAGCAGCCTGTCAACTGGGATCCTACAGCTATGAAATCGGTGTGACAAACAGATTCCGGCATAAGAGTTTATTCTGAGCCGAGACGAAAGATAGAGATAACAAATAAAAATTAGTTGATTATGAAAAAATACGTTTTTGCCCTTTGCTTTTGGTGTTCGTTTACATTGCTATTTTCCCAAGAAGAGAAAATCAATGTCATTGTATTCGGAGCACACCCCGATGATTGTGATATCGATACGGGCGGTACTGCCATATTGTTTGCACAAATGGGCCATAACGTAAAATTCGTTTCGCTAACCAATGGTGATGCCGGGCATCAAGATAAAGGGGGCGGTGCACTGGCCAAGATTAGAATTGCTGAGGCTAAAGAGGCAGGTAAACGTTTTGGGGTCGAATATACGGTACTCGACAATCATGATGGGGAATTGATGCCGACCCTGGCAAACCGCTTAAAAGTAATCCGTGAAATACGGAAATGGAACGCCGACATCGTCATAGCACCAAGAACCAACGATTACCACCCAGATCATAGGTATACTGGCGTATTGGTTCAAGATGCCGCATTTATGGTCATCGTGCCTAATGTAGCCCCTGATGTGCCTCCACTTAAAAAGAATCCTGTTTTTCTGTATTCGGAGGATAGGTTTCAAAAGCCAAGTCCGTTCGAACCGGATATCGCAGTAATTATCGATGACGTCTTTGAGCAAAAAATCTATGCCATGGCGGCCCATGAATCACAGTTCTTCGAATGGCTACCGTGGACAACCGGAAACTTGGATAAAGTACCGAAAGATGAAAAGGATCGGTTACAGTTTTTATCAAATTGGCGTGCAGCAACTCCGACCGAAGCGACTATGGAAAGTTTAAAAAAATGGTACGGTGGAAAAGCTTCCTCCGCCAAACATGTCGAAGGTTTTGAAATCTGTGAATATGGCAAGCAGCCATCTGATGATGAAATTAAAAAATTGTTTCCGATGCTCGGTAAAGAATAAACATCCGCTTTAGAAACAATAAAAAATAAAACGATGAAAAAACGGTCAACCTTCACTAAATATGGCATAAAACAACTACTAGTCAGTATATCATCTATAACGCTATTTTTATTGTCCGTGTGTACCTTGCAGGCCCAAATTCAATTTCCAGTGAACGTAGGTGTAAAACCCGAAAGCGTAACAAAGGGATTCAATGGCAACTACTATGTCACCGTAATGAACGGTAAAGAAAATGGCGATGGCCAGGTAGTTGAAATTTCTGAAAATGGCGTGAAGATATTTGCGAAAGGATTTGACGAACCTAAAGGAATTGTCTATTTAGATGGTCGTTTATACTTTTCGGACCTGAACCGCATTTGGAGAGTCGACAAAGACGGGAATGCAGATGTATTTGTTCAAAAAGAGAGTTTTCCTGAAGAAGTTCTGTATTTGAACGATGTTGCGGTAGATGCCGAAGGCAAAGGAATTTATGTTGCGGATATGGGAGCAACGAAATACATGCGTGATGAAAATAACGACCTGTGGCCTCTCAACAGCGAACAGGCGAAGTTGGTACCACAATCAGGCCGTATTTACCATATTTCGCTAAAAGGTCAAATAGCCATTGCACAAGATACTTCTCCCCTAATGCTTAACCCAAATGGCGTGGGTATTGACAACGACGGCGATATTATGGTGGGTGCCTTTTTCCTAGGCAATTTTTTAGTCAAACGGGACGGAAAATTAACGCCTTTGAAAGGCCAATTTCGAGGTGCTGACGCCGTTGAGCAAGATAGTAAAGGCGATTATTATGTTAGTAGTTGGGTATTGGGGACAGTTTGGAAAATCAATGGGAAAACGGAAGAAGCAACGGTATTGATCGATGGATTAAAATCTGCCGCAGACTTTTATTTGGAAGAAGATAAGTCGCGCCTGCTCCTGCCCGATATGATGACAGGCACGGTATATGCCGTTGATATAAATAACTAAAAATTAGATTTCAGAAGAAAAGATAATATGAGAAAGTGATTTTTGCGCAGATACCCGAAACTTTACAGACTGATTGATTGATTGGCTTATTAGAAAAAAACGTGCAACGTCACATTTTTTTCTAATAAGCCAATTCTACCGGGCACACCGAACTGAAACAATCGAGGTCCTATTTTCAATTGAAGCTACTTTAATAAAACCTGCTAGAAAAAAAATATCGATCAATGATTAAACCACAACTATTTATTTTAGCTGGCATCGTTTCACTCACAGTTTTAAGCTGTAACGAACAAAAGCAAGAAGCTGTTACTACTACTCGGCCAAACATTATTCTAATTATGTCTGATGATATGGGATATTCCGATATTGGATGTTATGGCGGACTTATAAACACCCCAATATTAGATGGTCTTGCAGAAAATGGATTGCGCTTCACCCAATTTTACAATACGGCCCGTTGTTGCCCTACAAGAGCATCTTTACTAACTGGTGTTTACCAACACCAAGCGGGAATCGGGCATATGGTGAATACCAATGGAAGGGATATTTACGATGGTGATCTGAGCAAAAATGCCGTTACGATCGCCGAAGTACTTCAAAAGGCCGGTTATGCCACGTACATGTCCGGAAAATGGCATGTAACTCCTTATAAAGCTGACGAGAAGAATCCAACGAAACAGAATTGGCCCATACAAAGAGGGTTTGATAAATTTTTCGGCACCATTCATGGCGCTGGAAGTTTTTACGACCCGAATTCACTTACCCGGGATAATGAATTTATAGCCCCTTCGGAAGATTTTTACTATACGGACGCCATCTCTGAAAATGCCGTTCAGTTCATTGAAAATCATACCAGCGATAACCCTTTTTTCCTATACGTACCTTATACCGCTGCACATTGGCCAATGCACGCCAAGCCAGAAGATATTGCAAAATACAAAGGTAAATTCGATGATGGTTGGGACGTCATGCGTGAAAAAAAGTACAAGAAGATGCAACAGATGGGACTTTTAAAACCCGAATGGATGCTGACGGATAAAGACGACATTCCAGATTGGGAAGACGTAGACCGAAAAACATGGTACACCTCGCTAATGGAAGTATATGCCGCTATGGTCGATAATATGGATCAAGGAATCGGAAGAATAATGGGAAAACTTGAAGATAAAGGGATAAAAGACAATACCCTAGTTTTCTTTTTACAAGATAACGGGGGTTGCGCAGAAGAATTTGGGTTTAGGGAAACCATCGGCCCGCATCATGGGGATGTAAAACCGAATGTCTTACAACCTATGGGACAAGATGAACTTCAAACTGACATGGTACCTAAATATACCAGAGACGGAAAACCGGTGCGCACAGGAATAGGTTTACAACCCGGCGATGCCGACACCTATCTTGGCTATGGCAAACCTTGGGCAAATGCAAGCAACACCCCTTTTAAAATGTATAAACATTGGGTACATGAAGGAGGAATAGCCACCCCCTTAATTGTGCATTGGCCTGCGGGAATAGAAGCTAAAAATGAATTCCGAAATGACCCCGGACATCTAATTGATATCATGGCCACTTGTATCGACGTAGCAGATGGGGAGTATCCTAAAACATTTGATGGCAATACCATTATTCCCATGGAAGGCATATCCTTAACGCCCACATTTAAAAACAAAAGTCTTGAGGAAAGGGCTATTTTTTGGGAACATGAAGGTAACAAAGCTGTACGTCGCGGTAACTACAAGCTGGTGTCAAAATGGGATAAAAATGCTGAATACAATTGGGAACTATATGATATGGATACCGATAGAAGTGAAACTCACGATTTGGCAACCCAGATGCCCAATAAAGCAAAAGAACTGGAAGCCTTATGGAAATCTTGGGCAAAAAAAGTCGGTGTTAGAAGCTGGGACACCAAAGAACTTGTACGATGAGGTATCGATTAATCCTATTCGAAATAGTTTTTTTCTTCTTCGTATTAAGCTCCTGTGAAGATGAAAACAATGACCGCAATAAGGTGGTCACCCCAAAGGTTATGGAAGAAATCTATGAGGAGATAAAAACTCCTTTTAAATATGGCATAGTTTTTCAACATCCGGATACTACTAAATTGATCGACTCCCCAACTATTTTTCGTGATAATGATATGTGGCACATGACTTATATCGTATTCGATGGTCAAGGTTATGAAACATGGTTGGCAGAGAGCGCCGACCTACTTCATTGGCAATCAAAAGGTAAACTATTGTCGTTCACTGAGGATACTTGGGACGCCAACCAAAAGGCAGGATACCTTTCACTCGTTAATTACGATTGGGGAGGTGACTATGCCGTAGAGAAACACGACGACGACTATTGGATGACGTATTTGGGTGGAAACTCTACGGGCTATGAAGCAGGTGTTTTAAAGATAGGTTTGGCCAATTCCAACACCTTGACTAATGTCCACAATTGGAACACAACGAATCAACCTGTCTTATCTCCGGACGATAAAGACGTTCGTTGGTTTGAGAATAAAACCATTTATAAAAGTTTGGTTATCAAAGATACTCTAGCGCATACGGGCCATCCATATGTTATGTACTATAATGCGAAAGGTGAAGACGATTTTGAAAGTATTGGCATGGCGGTTTCCAACGATATGACCACATGGAAACGGTACGGTGAAAACCCTGTTATAAGCCGGGGCAAAGGCATTTGCGGTGATGCACAGATAGCAAAATACAATGACATCTATATTATGTTCTATTTTGGCGCTTTCTGGAAACCAGGTGCTTTTGAGCGATTTGCCTGTTCTTATGACCTAATAAATTGGACGGATTGGACCGGCCCTGATTTAATAGCGCCTTCAGAGGGCTATGACAAAAAATATGCCCACAAACCTTGGGTTATAAAATGGAACGGTATTGTGTACCATTTTTACAATGCCGTTGGAGAAAATGGCCGTATCATTGCCTTGGCCACATCAAAAGTCTTAATGTAATTACACTTTAGAAACTATTTAAACTAGGCTTAGTTCGGGAGGCTTATATAAGATACTTAGCTCCACAAGCGGTCGTGGGCCCTCATTACGTCCCATTCCGGGGTCGGTGCAAAAAATTTCTCGCCTTTAACAAGGTACTTTTTGACGATCTCTTCGTTCAGCTCGACCCCGATGCCCGGTGTCTCCGGTACGGTCACATAACCATCCTGAACAATAGGCCCGTCGAACCCTGTAACAAGGTTTTCCCAATCTTTATTGTCGACCGCATGGTGCTCCAGCCACATAAAGTTTTCCGTGGCGGCCGCACTATGCACACACCCTAGGAAAGACACCGGGCCCGCCGCGTGGTGGTGCATAAAACCAATACCATGTTTGCTGGCATAATCGCCGATACGTTTGGTTTCCAAAATTCCGCCGGAAGTATTCGGATCTGGGTGTACGATATCGACCGAACGCGTGTCGATCAGTTCCTCAAAACCGCCTTCTAGCCTGAAAATATCCTCCCCGGTCTGTATTGGGGTGCTTGTTGATAAGGTCAGTTCACGTAATTGATCGGTCATTTGCCACGGAATGATATCCTCGATATAGGCCAGATTGTACTTCTCGGCAGCCCTTGCGATCTTTATGGCCTCGTTTACGCCAAAATGGCCCCAGTGATCGGTGCCCATCGGAATGTCATAACCGATCTTTGACCGCATCACATCTAAATACTCCATCAACTTATCTAGACCTTTCTCCGTAATCTGTACCCTTGTAAATGGATGTTTGGTATTACGGTAATTGCGATACTCATGCCGGTACGGATTATAGGGTGCCTCTGGCGCATTGATAAGGGCGCCGGGTATGTCCTTGATCAGATTGATTCCAATATCCATTTTTAGGGCCGTGTAGCCCTGGTCGATCCGGGCCTGCATTCTATTCGCATACTCTACGGGATCTTTCGATACTACGGTATCGCAATACACCCTGACTTTATCACGATACTTGCCGCCCAACATTTGGTAAACAGGTACGCCATAGGCCTTTCCCGCCAGGTCCCAAAGGGCCATTTCCACTCCGGAAACACCGCCGCCTTGACGGCCGTGGTACCCGAACTGCTTGATGATGCCGAACAGCCGCTCTACATTACAGGGGTTTTCGCCCAAGAGCCTGCTTTTCAAAATAAGTGCATATTCCTTCGCCGCACCATCGCGAACGTCGCCATGCCCGATAATACCCTGATTGGTATAAATCCGCACGATAGGGGTTCTTCCTTTCGAATCTCGGCTATAAATTTCGGCGATGCGCAGATCAGTAATCTTCAGGTCGGAAGGATTGGAGCTTCGGTTGATATTTTGCGATAGGTAGTCTATCTGCTCCCCAGTGTTTGCGGTAGCGGTGGCGAAACTTGTAAGACTAAGACCTCCAAGTCCTGCTTTCTTAAGAAAGGATCGTCTGGCCGATGCGCCATTCTGTTTTCTTTCCATTAATGGTTCGTTCTTTGAAGGTTGCCCCTTTTTGTTTGTATTTTCCATTTTACATTTTTTTGGTTTGTACAATTGGACTGCTATAGTAATTATGGCCAAAATCGCAACAGAATACTATATTAATCGCAAAACTGGCCATTAAAAAAAATCGGCATATTAAATTCGTCTTATGTTTATGTCAAAACAGGCTCTTAAAGCGCAGAAAAATAAAACTCCCGGAGGTTTCAACATGAAACTTCCGGAAGCCAAATTACATTACTTCCCTAGAAAATCGAAAGGAGACGATACCCTTGCTCATCTGCGAAAAGTACTGCGTCATTCAAGGTTTTTTAGCTCCACAGCCGATCATTGGCACGCATCTTGTCCCACTCGGGGGTCGGCGCGAATAATTTTTCACCTTCGATTAGATACTTTTCAACCATATCTTCGTTAAGCTCTACGCCGATACCCGGTTTTTCAGGAACGGTCACATAGCCATCTTTAACGATAGGCCCATCGAAACCGGTAACTAGGTTTTCCCAATCTTTTTTATCCACTGCGTGATGCTCCAACCACATAAAGTTTTCAGTGGCTGCCGCACTATGCACACACCCTAGGAAAGACACCGGGCCCGCGGCATGATGGTGCATAAACCCAATACCGTGTTTAGACGCATAATCTCCTATGCGTTTGGTTTCCAAAATACCGCCTGCCGTATTGGGGTCTGGGTGTACGATATCTACGGAACGTGTAGTAATCAATTCCTCAAAACCGCCTTCCAACCTGAATATATCCTCTCCCGTCTGTATGGGAGTGCTTGTCGATAGGGTAAGCTCACGCAATTGATCGGTCATCTGCCATGGAATGATATCCTCAATATAGGCCAGATTATACTTTTCCGCGGCCTTGGCAATCTTTATGGCCTCGTTTACGCCAAAATGCCCCCAGTGATCGGTGCCCATTGGAATGTCATAGCCAATTTTTGACCGCATTACATCTAAATACTCCATTAGCTTTTCCATGCCCATATCCGTAATCTGCACCCGGGTAAACGGATGTTTGGTATTACGGTAGTTGCGATACTCATGTTTATACGGATTATAGGGCGCGTCCGGAGAATTGATAATGGCTCCAGGTATATCTTTGATTAGATTGATTCCAATATCCATTTTCAAGGCCGTATAGCCTTGATCGATACGGGCCTGCATTCGGTTGGCATATTCTACGGGGTCTTTAGATACCGTCGTGTCACAATACACACGTACCTTATCCCGATACTTTCCACCCAACATCTGATAAACCGGTACACCATAGGCTTTTCCGGCCAAATCCCAAAGCGCCATTTCTACGCCTGAAACTCCACCGCCTTGACGGCCATGGTGACCAAACTGTTTGATGATACCGAACAGCCGTTCTACATTACAAGGGTTTTCTCCCAACAACCTACTTTTTAAGAAAAGCGCATATTCTTTGGCGGCTCCATCACGAACATCACCATGCCCTACGATACCCTGATTGGTATAGATGCGTACGATCGGAGTTCTGAAGACCACATCGCCACCAATCTCTGCGATACGCATATCGGTAATCTTTAAATCTGAGGGATTGGAGCTGCGATTGATGTTTTGAGAAAGGTAATCTACGTCTTCACTGATATGTGCAGAGGCCGTCGCAAAACTGGCCAGACTTAGACCGCCCAAGCCTGCCTTTTTTAGAAACGATCTTCGGTTTTTAGCGTGATTCTCTTTTTCTTCGGACTGACTTTTTGAAATGTGAAGTGCCTTTTTGTTGGTGTTTTTCATGATGTAAGATATGAACAGTTTAATACGATACGTACCCAAATCGTTAAACCCTAGTGTTTTGCACTAAAATTTCAAAAAAACCTCATCCATCGTAATAAAAAAGTCTTAAACTCAACTATCCTAAGGTAGATAGTGCCACTAAAAAATCGTCTAAATTCAAACAAAAAAAAAGGAAACCAAAAATTCGGTTTCCCCCTCGTGGAGTCATCTTGAGTTGTTGTTTCGAACCGAGAATGAAGGCTTTTATGCCCTAATTTCGGAGTTAAAAGAACAAGTCAAGACGAGTTTATTGTATCAACTGCCGCTAAAAGTATCAATCACCGATTTTGAATGTCACCACAGGAATCTTAGAATGGTTCGCCACATCTTCACCGATACTGCCCATAAAAAAATGGGAAAGCCCTTTACGGCCATGTGTAGGTATAGCAATAGCATCGGCACTATTGTTTTCACTGTAGTTCAGAATACCCCTTTCTACGGTGTAATCGTTATAGATTTCGACCTGCTGGCCAATATTCGCTAAATGAAGGAATTTATTGATCCGCTCATAAGTGTCGGAGGTATTTAAAAAACTATCGCCCGGTGTATTGATATAGACCAAATCAATTTCAGCAGATAACATTTCGGCAAAGGCTTGAGCTCTTTTAAAGGCCGGGAGGTTTTCCTCTTTAAAATCACAAGCGAATACTAAACGATCAATCTTAAAATCGTCCATTTCATTCTTAATGACCAGAACCGGTATCTCAGCGTTTCGAACCACTTTTTCGGCGTTGGAGCCCACGAAAATTTCCTTTAGGCCGTCAGTGCCATGCGACCCCATGACAATTAATTCGGCCTTGTTTTCCTTCGCGATTTCGTTCACTTCGCTGAACACCTTGTAGTGTTTTATAATAGGGGTAAGTTGTATTCCCTTCAAATAGTCCTTATCCAAAAATTCTTTAAAGCGTTTTTCGGCCATTTTTATCAAGAAAACGGTCTGTTCAGGGTGAAAGCCTTCCGACGAAGTCATCATGGCCTGATTCAGCTCTAACATGTGTAATGCCAATATCTCAGCTCCGTGTTTTTTGGCCAAGGAAGCTGCTACTTTTAAAGCATATTCCGATTGTTCGGAAAAATCTAAGGGTACAATTATCTTTTTCATAATAAATTCAGGTTTATGTCATTCCGGCGAAGGCTGGAATCTTTTTTAGTTTGCTCCTATTTTTAAATTAAGTTCAAAAATTAATTACACATTAGTTTTGTTTGTTTTCCTTTCCCTTTCCCCCCAAAGGAGAAATGATTAAAGGCATGAGCAATTAATTTTTAGTTTTTATATAAGTTAGACCGTCATTGAAAACAATCTCGTTTCCGGTGCATTTCTATGTAGTAAAACGTCGAAAGCCATACAAATATTGCGAATAAAAGGTCGCCCTTTTTCGGTAACTTTGACTTGGTTTTCATTAATAACCACCAATCCGTCACTTTCTAATTCGCGCAGTTTCGCAACCACCTCGAGCATTTCATCAAAATACATTTCTTGATCGGCCCAAGAAGTCTCTAGCCGACACATCAAATTCAAGATATGCCCTCTGACAATCTGGTCTTCATCGGTCAGTATGTGCCCCCTATAAATGGGAATCACATCGTTTTCAACGAGATGCTGGTACTCTTCAAGACTCTTAACGTTCTGAGCAAATCCATACCAACTATCACTTATGCTAGATGCGCCCAAACCGATCATCAATTGCGTCTTTGAAGCGCTATAGCCCATAAAATTACGATGTAAGCTTCCTGATTGCATCGATTGATAGAGGCTATCTGTGGGCAAGGCAAAATGGTCCATGCCTATCTCGCTATATCCAACCTGAGCCAAGAGTAATTTCCCCTTCTCATATTGCCCGCGTTTTTCATTCGCCGTTGGCAAATCTGCATCTTTGTATCCTCTTTGACCATTACCTTTTAACCAAGGTACATGTGCGTAGCTATAAAATGCCAAACGGTCGGGCATCAAGTCTTTCGTTTTTAAAATAGTCTCTTCGACATGTTCTAGCTTTTGAAATGGGAGTCCGAAAATAATATCGTGTCCAATCGAAGTATAACCAATTTCCCGCGCCCATTCGGTCACATTTTTTACGTTCTCGAAAGGCTGTACACGATGAATAGCTTTCTGAACGGTCTCGTTATAATCTTGAACGCCATAACTTACCCGACGAAACCCAACATCGAATAAAACTTGTAAATGTTCCTTGGTGGTATTGTTCGGATGACCTTCAAAACTGAACTCATAGTTTTCCGCCCTTTCTCCCAACATGAAAATACCGTCAATAAGCCATTTTAAATTTTTAGGAGAAAAGAAGGTCGGAGTGCCACCGCCCAGATGCAATTCTTTGATTATAGGTTTTTCAGGGAAAAGATCGCAATAGAGTTTCCATTCTTTGAGCACCGAACGGATGTACGGGTTCTCTAAATCGTGCCTTTTGGTAATGCGCTTGTGGCACCCACAGAAGGTGCACATGCTTTCGCAAAATGGAAGATGAATATAAAGACTTATCCCTTCGGATGCGTTACTCTCGCCAAAACTTTGTTGAAGGGTCGCTTCCCATTTTTTACCTGAAAAAGTTTCCATATCCCAGTACGGAACAGTGGGGTAACTGGTATAGCGTGGACCGGGAATATTGTATTTCTGAACGAGACTACACATAAGCTGTAATTTGTGAACTACAAACTTAAATAGGCTACTACTCAAAAAACATGATAAAAATCAGGTTAGCGCTTAGAGACCTTACACTAATCTTCCTATTCCCATCGAATCTGTTCCTTATTTGGGGAGAGTTAGGGGTGGTCGGCCCAAACAAAGAAGCAATAAAAAGTGTGAAATACCTCAAAAAAACCCTCTCTCTAGCCCTCTCCTAAGGAGCAGGGACAATTTTTGAAAAAATTGAACAAGACAATATTTTTATGGTTTTTTTTACCATAAAGGGGGGATTTGTAATACACGTAGCTTAGAGACTATTTACTAAATCAATCTTTTATGGGGCCATTGGCACTTTCCAATTCATTACCATCGCCATCTAAAAGATATGGTTCGAAATCGCTCTCGTTTACCCAGCCGGCCTTAGGGTCCTTGCCGTTTATAAACTCTTCATGAAAATTTCTGCCGTTGACAAAAGGGGCCTTCTCATACAAATGGCCGTAACCGCTCATACGTAAATCGCCCTGGGCTAAAAGTTTTGATTCCATTTCATTTTTTAAAGCTTCTTTCTTTTTGGAAAAGTCAGGGTCGGCCGCAAGGTTGTTCATACAAAAAGGGTCTTTTGCAGTATCGTATAGTTCTTCTTCTACGCGTTTCCCGAAATTCATTTTCCAGAATGTTGCGTCTCCGTTTCTTCTTAAGTTCAGTATTTCGGTTTTGGTTGGGCTTCCATCGGTATTCAGATATCCCGTTTCCGGATTGCCCTTTGGCCATCTGTCGATTTCATAGTTCTTGACATACAGCATATTATTCTTATGTATTCCCCGAATGGGATAGCCTACATCTCCAGGCCGCCCTGTATCGTGTCTTTCTTTGCCTACAAGCACATAGTCACGTTCCGACTCTATTTGTCCTGATTTTTCCGAAGTAATAATGTTCATCAAACTTTTTCCGGTAGCAGGATGCATGCCAGAGGATTGCCAATCTATACCGGCAACCTCAAAAAAGGTCGGTGCCAAGTCGATAAAGCTAATGTAATCGTCAACTGTTCTGCCGGGGGCCTTCATTTTATCCCTCCAAAGCATCGCCATGGGAATGTGATTAGAATTTTCGTATTGATCTCCCTTGACCCTCGGAAAGGGCATACCGTGGTCGGAGGTAACCACGATCAAGGTATTCTCCAATTGATTCTTTTCCTTTAAAGTCTCCAAAATCTTTACGATATGCTTGTCGGTATCCTCTATTTCATAAGCATAGTCGAGCAGGTCGTTCCGGGTCACTTCATTATCGGGCCAATAGGGCGGAAAGTCTCTGATCATATCTTCGGTCTTGCCTCCCAACTTTTTTCCGGAACCGTATTCATACCCTCGATGTGGTTCGATGCTACCGACCCAAAAGCTCCATGGTTGACCCTCGGGCGCTTTTTCTAAAAAAGCCTTAAAATTGGCACTGTAATCATTTTTGGAAATAACAGGAGTAGCCGGCACTAGTGATTTTTCGTTAAAAGCCGGCCCCATCACTTGACGTTCCTTACCATCAGCGGTTCGGGTAATTGCGGGGCCGTAACCCTTCGCGGTATGCCCTGTTGTGTACCCATGCTCGAGCAGTACTTCTTGATAGGCCTTGAATTTCGAGGGGAAATAAATTACATGGTTGGCCGCGGCATCGAGTTGCCACGAATTTCTTCCGGTTATTATCGATGCGCGCGACGGGGCACATTTGGCATTAGGGGTATAGGCCCTATTGAACAGAACACCTTCTTTTGCAATCGCATCGAAACCGGGAGTGTTTACATACGTACTACCATAAGCACTCATATCTAGGCCGGCATCATCAAAAATGATGACCAAAATGTTAGGTCTTTCCGTTTTTTGGGCAAAACCGCTGAGCGAAATAAACAGCAAAAAGAGGAATAGATATTTTATTTTCATATGGCTTGTTATCATTATAATTAGGGAAGTACCCCAAACTTTCATTTTGTAATGTACAGAATTATTATGAAGTCAATTGGGGTCGATGTCAAAAAAATGTTAGGTATGAGGGCCTAACGGATATAATATGGTTCCAAAACCTTATTTTTGCGCCATCCAAATAAATAATACAACATGACTTTACTTTTAATGGCGGCCGGAAGCGGAAGCCGATATGGAAAATTGAAACAATTCGATGATTTAGGTCCAAATGGAGAATTCTTAATGGAATTCGGCATTTACGACGCCATAAAAAACGGTTTTGATCACATCGTTTTAATAACGAAAAAGGAAAACGTTTCTTTAGCGGAAAACCACCTAAGAAGCAGATTACCGGCGAATATAAAACTTGATGTTCTGGCCCAAGAAATTACGGATTTACCGGAGGGATGTACTTTTTCAGGTGAGCGAAAAAAGCCATGGGGTACTGCACATGCGGTCTGGACGGCCAGACATGTAATAGATGGACCTTTTGTCGTATTGAACGCCGATGACTTTTATGGGCAGTCGGCTTATGCCAATGCAGCTGATTTCGCCCGGGCGCATAGAGACGACAATACCTATGCCCTAGTCGGCTATACCTTAAAAAATACACTTTCAGAACATGGTTCGGTTTCGCGTGGGGTATGTCAGGTCGATGGCGATAATTTGGTTTCGGTAGATGAACGCTTAAAATTGGAACCTAAAGATGGCCAAGTACTTGATCTTGACTCTGGAAACACCTATACAGGCGATGAACATGTGAGCATGAATTTTTGGGTCTGTAAACCTTCAATATTTGATAAGATAGAAAGCGACTTCAGAGGTTTTCTTGCCGATGCCGATTTGGGAGCTAAGAGTGAACTCTACATTCCGAAAATAATCCAAGATATGCTACAGGCAGGTGAAATCGAGGTAAAAGTAGTGCCCTCAGGCGGCGATTGGTTCGGCGTTACCTACGCCAGCGACCGCGAAAAGGCGGTAGCCGACCTACAGCAAAAAACAGATGCCGGAAAGTATACTTCCCCACTTTGGCCCAACAAATGAGCACCTACACCAACAACGCACTCAATCAGCTAATAACTAATTTTAGGATAGCGGAGAAAAGCTATGAGTTCGAACCCTTGACCGATGGTTTCATCAATGATACTTTTCTAGTTTTAGACGAGGTAAGGCCGTTATACATTCTACAGCGCGTCAACCATAAAGTATTTACGAACGTTTCGGGTCTTATGAACAATGTTCGTAATGCTTTCCAGCACCTTAACGATTCGGATTATAGGGCAATAACTTTGGTCAAATCTCAAGCGGGTGAGAGCTACTACGCACACCAAAATGGGGAAACCGCTTTTTGGCGTATGATGACTTATATCGATGGAAGTACTGCCCACAACACGACAGAAGATCCTCAAGTAGCCTTTGAAGCCGGCAAGATTATCGCTAAGTTCAATATTTTACTTCAACAAGCAAATACGGATGATTATGTAGATACGATTCCGAAATTTCATAATCTTGAGCTGCGGAAAGACCAGTTTAAAGCTGCTTTGCAAACTGCCGACGCAAAAAAACTTAACATCGCAAAAGATGCTGTACAATTTGCGCGTGAAGTTTTAGGAAAGCTAGAATCGGTAGAACTATCCGATTTACGAATCCGGGTCTGCCACAATGATACCAAACTGAATAATATTCTTTTCTCAAAGGATACTAAAAAAGCGCTTTGTCTTATTGATTTGGATACGCTAATGCGGGGGTATTTTCTCTACGATTTCGGAGATGCCGTTCGAACCATAGTTAACACAGCCCCTGAAGATGAACAAGAACACGACAAAATAACCTTTGAAAAAACCCTCTTTGAAGCTTTTGTAGATGGATTAGGCGCAAACGGACCGTTTTTATCAAAAAAGGAAATCGACACCCTACCTTGGGGTGCGATACTTATGCCATTTTTGCACGGCATTCGTGCATTGACCGACTACTTAAATAATAACATCTACTATAAAGTAGCCTATGAAAACCAAAATCTAGACCGTTGCCTAAGCCTTTTCAATTTTACGCAAAAGGCTTTGGATAACCTTGATTATATGGCGGAGGTTGTTCAAAAAAAATTGGGTTAAGTGGTTTAGGTTAGTTTTTACGCTTTTTCCACTGGTGTGTTAGGTTTAATGTATAATTCGAAGTGCTTTGGTCTCGGCTTCTACCAACTTCACCCGTGTGGACAAGAGCAGAAAGGTGCTCTAGCTAGCTGGGAACCCTTATAGTTTATTTAGATGGTTCTCTTAAACGAAGAGTTAATCATTACATTTATCAGAAATGAAGGTTCAAGAAAACAATTAAAAAAAATTAATATGAAAGTGAATGCGTATGCGGCTTTAGAGCCAAAAGGAAAATTAGAACCATATTCTTATGAATTAGATAAGTTAGGGCCAGAACAAGTCGATATTAAAGTTGCCTATTGTGGCATTTGCCATTCTGATTTAAGCATGATAAATAATGAATGGGGAATGACGCAATATCCGATTGTTCCTGGGCATGAGATAATCGGAGAAGTGGTAGCAGCGGGAGCGGCAGTTAAAAATGTGAACGTTGGAGACAAGGTAGGGCTAGGATGGCTTTCGTCATCGTGTATGAGCTGTAAGCAGTGTATGAATGGGCAACATCACCTATGCTCAAAAGGGGAGGGTACTATTGTGGGCCGGCATGGTGGTTTTGCGGATTACGTACGCGGTCATTGGTC
>CAZRIE010000012.1:16190-70787 GCA_964600075.1 uncultured Flavobacteriaceae bacterium | reverse complement strand
TAATTCTTTGGCATTGCCCGTTAAGCCAGAACATATTTCTCTATAGGCGGGTTTGCAAGGAGCGTTACCATCTGTATAGCCGGACATCACATTTTCGACACTTCTTAGTTCTTGTAGAACAGCCTCGATACACCAAAAACATTCGTAACCAATGGTTGTCGTATGTAAACTTCTATCTTTCTTTAATTCTAGTTATAATGTCATTTCCGCAAAGACAAGAATCTATTCTTAAAAAGTTCAAGTTCAAAAAGAAGTTTATAAAGCAATAATTCTACGCACTAATACTCTATATTTCCTTCACTATTTACTATTTTCTCACCGCTGCTTTCCTTCTGTAATTGCATTGATTCCAAATTCATACGGTAACGCAGTCCACTCGGGGGGCGGGGCCATCAGGAGATACATGTCCTAAATGACCGTCACAGGTATTGCACATGACTTCAACGCTAACCATGTCAAAGCAGTGTCTTTTTTTATATTTGATGGCATTTTAATTAATAGGCTGGGTAAAACTAGGCCAGCCGATATCGGATTCGAACTTGATAATAGAATCGAACAAAGTCGTGTCACAACAAACACAGTTGTATTTTCCTGCATCGCGGGCACTACAGAGCGTTCCTGATTACAACACTTCCGAGCCTTTTTCCCTGGTAATCCTGAATTGTTTGGGAGTTAAGATTTCTCGCCATTCGGTCTCGGTCTTTTCAACCCTTCGGTCGGGTTTGGGGTTTCCTTTTACATTAAAACTAATGACATCTTTCCATATAAGCAAACCTATTTTCCTTTACGTTTAAAACCTTGCAGAAGAACATAAAACCTCCAATACAAGTTAGCCATAAACTATTGCAGGCAATCATGATTTTTGTCAAACTTTTGGTGGCTTTCTTACAAAACTCGTTTATTTCAATCCTACTAATTTGCCGTAAATTTGAAAGATGCATAGTAGAAAAAGAAACAGGGCAATATACTCTATTTTGTTAATCAGCTGCGTCGTCGGCTTTTGGCTTTTCGAGAATTTTTATACGCCGGACACCTATTCCAGTTCGAATACGCAAGGGTTGCAAACCAAGATTCCTATAGACTTTCTGCCCAATTCCACAACGGGTTCCATTGTCGAGCACAACCATTTTACACTGTCTTACAATGAACCCTTCGAACAGGCGGAATGGGTGGCCTACACTTTAAAAAAGCAACACTTGACGTACGACGACCGCAAACGGCCCTATTTTATTGAAGACCCCAAGATAAAAACCAAGTCGGCCGATTGGCGCAACTATAAAGGTTCGGGTTATGATAGGGGACATCTTTGCCCGGCAGGTGATCGCCGATTTTCAGAACAGGCCTATAACGAGACGTTTTACACGAGCAATATAAGTCCGCAAGACCGCAATTTCAATGCCGGAGTCTGGAACCGGCTGGAAATGCAGGTGCGCCGATGGGCCAAAGATCATAATGAGCTTTTTGTCGTGACTGGCGGTATTCTAGAAAATGGATTAGAGGAGATAGGCGAGGAAGATGTTAATGTGCCCCGCTATTATTACAAGATAGTTGCACGTGGCAACCCCAAAAACCCTAAAATATTGGCGTTTCTCCTTTTAGGAAAAGAAAGCATCAAACCTCTGCGGCAATTTACCGTTTCAGTCGATGAAATCGAAAAGAAAACGGGAATTGATTTTTTTGAAGGACTTCCCGATCACTTGGAAGCTAGGTTAGAACGAGAAGTCAAAACAGATGGGTGGAAATTTTGAGTTCCTTTAGCATAGTGCTGGGTGTCGATTGTTTTTTAAAATAAAAACTACAGCAATTAGATGCATATCTTCACTATTGCCAAAGATATTTTTCGAATGCGTTTGCACCTCACATCTAGCGCCTAGCCGAACTATTCTTTTTTAATGATTTGAAGGGCTACTAAATCAATTTTTGTACTGGAAACTTCCAACATTTTAAATAGAAAATTTTCAATCTTGATTTCTGCATCTTGTTCCGGTATTTCACCCGTTTCGTTTACAATCAGACCGCCCAGCGTTTCGTACTCCTCACTTTTCGGTAGTTCCAATTTGTAGACTTCATTGAGGTAATCAACCTCCAGCCGCGCCGAAAACTTATAGTTTTCATCGTCCACTTGTTCTTCGATCAAATCGGTACTATCGTGCTCATCTTCGATTTCACCAAAAAGTTCTTCAACAATATCTTCTACGGTCATTAGCCCAGAAGTACCTCCATACTCATCTAAAACAACCGCAATACTTTTGTGTTTTTTGGTCAAAACATTTAGAATATCTTGGATGAGCATTGTTTCAGGTACAAATTCCACAGGCAACAAAATGCTTTTAATCGTCTTCGGTTTCTTGAAAAGTTCATAAGAATGAATATAACCGATGACGTTATCGATAGTATCCTTGTAGACTAAAATTTTTGAAAATCCGGTTTCGGTGAAAAGTTTTGCGATACTCTTTGGAGTTTCATGAAGTTCTACTGCAGTAATTTCCGTTCTTGGCACCATAACCTCACGAGCTTTTACGGCTGCAAATTCTAAAGCATTCTGAAAAATTTGAATTTCAGAATCCACTTCGTCTTCTTCTTGTAAAGCACCCATTTGTTCCGTAATATAATCGCCCAATTCTATCTTGCTAAAAGAAAGTTGTACCTCATCACCATCGGTCTTAAAAAATGTTTTTAAGACAAAGTCCGAGACCCATATCACAAATTCCGAAATAACCGAAAATATCAAATAAAATAGGTAAGACGGAAGTGCCAAAAACTTTAACAGCGTGTTCGAATAGATCTGGAACAGCACCTTGGGCAAAAATTCTGCTGTAAACAAGATAATTAGTGTTGATATAACTGTTTGGGTCAACAAGCTAAAATCGGTCAAAACCAAATTCAAAAAGTGGTTCGATACCGGCAACATTCCTTGAAACCACTGCATTAGCAAATCACCCATGAAAAAGCCATAGATTACCAAGGCAATATTGTTGCCTATTAGCATTGTGGCAATAAACTTCGAAGGTTTTTTGGTCAAACGGGTCAGCACCTTTGCCAGAAAACCTTCTTGCTTCTTTTCGATTTCAATATGTATCTTATTAGCGGAAATAAAAGCAATTTCCATACCGGAAAAGAAGGCGGAAAATAACAAGGAAAGAACGATAATCAGAATTGTCGTTTCCAAGATTACTGCTGATTATCGCGTTTGCGCTGTTCGAATTTTTTTCGGTAATTTCTACGGAAAAGGAACATGCCTATAGACACTACGGAAAAGAAAACAAAAAGATAGGCACCTTGTCTATCGCTGTTCCAATCTGTGTAAATTCGGTATAAAGAGAAAAAACAGACGGCTAAATAGAGGTATTCGGTATATCTTAATATCTTAATCATTCGGTTCTTCTTTTATGGTCATCAAACCATAGGTTTTGTGTGCTTTGAAAAAGCTAAGGTCTTTTTTGAAATCCATTCCTTCTCCGTCCATTACAGTGCCATCTTCGGGGTTAGTGAACTTGAATTTTTCTTGGGTGAAGACCCAATCGGTATCTTGATCCCAATACAACTGGGGCGCCTCGAGTTTCTTGCCGTCATGGCTTTCAATAACAACATTACCCTGTAAATCTATCACATTTGTGGCGGAATAAATAATACCATAATCGGCTTTTATAATACTCTTTTGTCCGTTTTCGTTGAAAACATCGATTAAGAGGCTATTAGGGAGAGTTTGATAAGGAAACTCTAGATTCGTATAATCTTTTAACAACGGACTCTTTAAAATTGCGACTACCCTTGTACCTACCGAATCTTCAGTTTCCACTTTTTGTGTAGCTTCGGTATACTTAGCCGTAAAATCTTCGGCAATGCCTATGGGGTAGACCAAAGGAATCTTTTCTTGGCCGGCTCTTTTGTAATTGTCCTTACATGAAAAAAAAAGTATTGCCATGGTCAGCACCACGGCAATACTTTTGAAGTTTTTTCCCAAAAATGGTTTCATCTTATAGATTAGGTACTTTTACACTACCACCGACCCAACAGCTGAAGGTTACCGTTTTACCAGCCATGCCAGAGTTGAATATATCGGTTGTTGAAGGGGCTTTTGCCCCATAACTCTTTGCGGATTGGCTTGCGTTCGAACTTAAAGAAGGATCTACCCGACCTGCTTGGCGGGCCATATCGGCCGCTTTCCAATACATTGCACGCTTTTCGAACGGTGTACTACCACAATCGTTGGCACTGGTCGCATATAAGTTAGCAATCAATAAATAGGCCCTACCGTTTGCCTTATTGGCGTTAATTGCCAGTTGTGCATATTTTCTCGCCGTAGACTTACTTCCCTTTCTTTTGTTAATTACCGCAACTTTATAAGCAATATTAGATTTTTTGTACGAATCTGTTTCCAGACTCATGGCCTTATCAAAATCTACCAATGCACCTTTTGAATCACCATTCTTCATTTTCAAGGTACCACCATAAACATAGGCATCTGCCGAAGGATCTAGAGCCAATTGGGCCTCGAACAGTTTTTGAAATAGAGGGTCATCGGTACATTCTTTGTTGAACATTCTACCTACCGCTCTTTTCACCCAAATGACATCACTCTTTTTCTCTTCAAACTCCTTCTGGTAAAGAGGAATCAAGTTTTCACAATCGGCCAATGCACCCAATTTTGAATCTACACTACCGGCAATTTTACCGTACGATTCTGAATTCGTAGTAGCAACTTTCAAACTTCTCTTCTCTTTTGAAGTAATCGTTCCGGTAGAATCTTTCGGAAGCAACGTCGCAATTATTTCTGTTAATTTTTTGTTTTCCTCCTCAATTTTATCACCTACATTGTCATACGCATTAAAAACCTCCTGTAGGTCTTTGCTACCAGCTTTATGCAAATCGACCAAGCTGGAGAAGTAAAGATATAAGGCCCTTGGATTTTTGAAATTTGCTGGATCTTTTTTAAAAGCTACATCAAGCATTTCGTATATCTCGGCATCGGAACCCATCTTGTTTTCATACATCAGCAACGACTTGTCAATGGCCACAACGGAAGGCGTATATCTTTTGGGAAAATATTTGGCGCTATTGTCATAGAGGGCCATCATATCTTGTATATAACCTTCTTTTTCCGCTCCCGAAGACTTTTTGATTTTGTCGGCCAAGATTCTTTCGCCTAAGGAGAAATTAGCCTTATTGATATCCGGGCAGTTTTCATAGACCATTTTCCAAGGGGTGTAAGCAGCCTCGTAATTTTTCACTTTAGCGTGCTCCGCATAAATTGAAAGGTTGGTCATACATTCTTGATTTTGTGCCTGGGCATAGCTTACACCCATAAACCCTAAAAGCATAATCGCCGTGAAGTAAATTTTAGTTTTCATTTGTTCAATTTTATTTGTTTTCAAAGGTCTAATGTCCCAGTTAATTATCAGGTTGCCATCAAAAGTCTCAAGAACCTTAAAACTTTGTACTGGCGTATTGTAATTTTTAGTTCCGTTTTTGAGGTCGTTAATGTACTAATTTTTTGGTAAGGGAACGATTGGAAATTTAGAAATTGCTTATTTGCATTTTTTTTGTACGTGATTTCGTTCATCACAAAATTTTAAAGCTTTTTTTTGATAAAAATCCAATTCTGCCTACGCTTTAATTAATCTTTCTTTTTCGAAACCATTGATCGTTTAAAGATATGCCCACGTTCACCTTGAAATAACTTTCCTCTATCAAATTGGCCGCAGTGGTACCCATTCTCCCCAACTCAAAACCAACATTAAGGTTCGACAAGTTGTTTCCTAACGGAAGACCTAAACCAAAAGTTATGCCAAAGTCATTGATGTCTTTATCGTTTACGACCATTCCTGTATTGTTAAGTCGAATACCTGCCCGATATGTAACCCTCCTAAGGTACTTATCGAACGAGTTACGGTCCGGTGTATAAAAGCCCCCTAAAGCGAATGTGTTCGCATTCTGATATACCAAATTTTCAATCTCTGAAAATTCGTTTGAATAATCACTTAGCTTTTGAAAGCTATATTCCATACCCAAAAACCATTTCATATTCTCACCATACCCAACCCCAAAGGTTGTTGTTGTAGGTATCTTTACTCCTGTTTCTTCAAGGCCCTGCGCGGCAAGGTCCACGTCGATGGCCTCGATATCTTGTTGTGAAATTAAAGAAAACGAACCGATTCGCTTCGTATTCCTCGATGAAAGGTTGGCTTGTGTATTTATGCGCAGTGATGTATAAAGTGTATGTTTTTCATCGATTTTCGGTATGTAATTAAGGGCATAATTCAAATCATAACCCTGAACTCTGGAAGATCTTTCATCTTTCACTCCAAACTGCACATTCTCAACACTTTGAATTCGAAGACTTTCCAATGTTCCAAAATTGTAATTAGCCGTCACTCCTAGACTGAAGTTTTTGGCGAATTCATAGCCGACCGACATATATACCTTGCTTAGCCCACCAGTACCGGAATATTCGTTCACAACCCTGGAGCCTTCTTCACCTTGTTGGTCAACAAAGTTATAGCCAACAGAAGTAGTGGCTACAAAACCAAAACCTACTCCGAGGCCTTTTTTCAAGCTGAAACCCAAAGAGAGGTAATCAATGTTTGTGACGGCACTGCTTTGTTCTTCAGTAAAACTCTTTAGTCGTGTTTGTTGATGAGAAACACCTGCCGTGTACGTAGTGATACCAAAAGTGCTGGGGCCTTGTACGCCAAGCTTACTGTATGCGGCCGGATTTCTAAGGTGTACATGAATGCTATCGGCATACATGCCAATGCCGCCCATCATCTGGTTTTCGACCGTAGTCCCTGCCCTTACATCACCTAAACCAAAATATGAATAAGGGGAAACGGTATCGTCTTGAGCGCAAATGCCCGATGCGACAAGGCACACTATTACAAAACCTATTTTTCTGATCATTTAGTGCTTGTTGTATTCCAACAGATAATTTAATCCTTCAAGGAGAAATTTGGAATTCGCAAAGATGGTATTTTTTAACCGTTTTGACAAAAATAGGGCGTCACCGCCTGTTAAAATAACTGTTAAATCTGTAAAACGTGATTTGTACTGTTCAATTACCCCATCAATTTCTTGGCAGATGCCGTTAACAATACCGCTATGAATGCTGGTCGGAGTAGAATTTCCAATAAAATCAAGAACCTCTTTGGGCTTAAGAAATGGTAATTTGGAGGTCTGTTGGTGCAAGGATTTATACCGCATGTTGAGCCCTGGGGATATCGCTCCGCCCAAATATTCACCATAATCGTTTACCATATCGTATGTAACGCAAGTACCTGCATCGATAACCAAAGTATTCCCGTTAGGATTATGGTAAAACGCAGCAGTAGCAAGTGCTATGCGATCTACACCCAAAGTCTGGGGTGTTGCGTACGAGTTTTTAAAGGGTGTTTCAGAAGATGGGCTCAACTCGTGAACATTACAGAAAACGGCCAATACGGCAAGAACCTTTCTGTCAAGATTACCAACAGAAGATACAATACCGTGCGTAACCTTTGGGTACTGATCACAGGTTTCCTTTACTTGTCTGGCCAAATGCTTCATCTCGGCATTTTGATGGAATATGAGCTTTCCCTTATCAAAAACCGCTAACTTTACAGAGGTGTTTCCCGCATCTATTACTAAGTTCATACTGTAAAGATCAAAAAACAAATAAAAACAAACACCTTTTTTATGCAAATAGTTTGCATATCGTAAATTTGAAATTATATTTGCAGCCCCTTAAAGGGATGGTGCCTTAGCTCAGTTGGTAGAGCAATGGACTGAAAATCCATGTGTCCCTGGTTCGATTCCTGGAGGCACCACAAAAAATCCTTACTTCTTGTAAGGATCTTTTTGTTTTTGGAAGTATCTTGCATAAAACATTTGTTGTGAATGCTATAGATATTTTAACGCCAGTATCAGAGCTGCAAGATTACCTACTTGCCAATGAATGGCTCGAACCCCAGGAAAGTATTCTGTCTGTTGAAAAACCGGGCGAAGGCAATATGAATGTGGTGCTACGAGTAACTACCGATGAACGTTCATTTATTCTAAAGCAATCGCGACCTTACGTAGCAAAATATCAACATATCGAGGCCCCGCTAGAACGGATTGCCGTAGAAAAAAAGTTTTACCAAGCGGTACGCGATAATGCCGTAAACGTTCATGTTCCCAAAATTTTGGGTTATGATGCGGCCGAGCACCTGCTGTTACTTGAAGACTTGGGTCATTGCGAAGAAATGACGGTTATATATCGGAATGGGGCCATATCGCCCAAGCAACTAGATAGATTGGTGTTCATTCTCGGCCTTATACATCGTAAAAGTGTTTCTAGTGATTTTCCTGAGAATCTCGAAATGCGCCAACTCAACCACCAACATATTTTTGTGCTTCCTTTTCTGGAGGATAACGGATTTCAGTTGGATGACGTACAGATCGGATTACAAGAACTTTCGCTGCCCTTTAAAAACGATACTGTGATAAAATCTATTGTCAAAAAAGTAGGTGAAAAATATCTATCCCCTGGAAACACCCTAATACATGGTGATTATTATCCCGGCAGTTGGATGACGGAAGCCGAAAATCTCTACATCATCGATCCTGAATTCGGTTTTGTGGGTTTCCCTGAATTCGATTTGGGTGTTATGGCGGCTCATATTATCATGGCTACAGGCAAAAAAGGTTTTTTGAACAGGATTTACGAAAAATATCAGGGCGAAGCAGACAAACAATTGATCTCTCAAGTAGCGGGTATCGAAATAGTGCGACGTTTAATCGGTCTTGCGCAATTGCCAATAGAACGTTCGCTTAAAGAGAAAGGCAAACTTTTAAGAAAGGCACGCAAACTAATTTTGGCGCGATGAAGCAACTTTTTATACTAACGATACTACTACTTACATTTTCTTCCTGTAAAAAGTCCGTGTCGAATGTGGATATTCCTTCCCCGAAAAAATCGGTTTACGCCAGCGATACATTGAATCTTAGTGAAGAGGCGTATTATGACAAAGTCTTGGGCGCACTGGTAGGTTCAGCCATTGGCGATGCTATGGGTGCCTCTACCGAAATGTGGCACCGAAAGAACATTCAACTCAAATATGGATACATCACTGGTCTCACACCGGCAGTACGCGAACAATCTCCCGAAGGCACTTGGGACCATAACCTTCTAGCCGGTGCTACTACCGATGATACCCGCTGGAAGTTTACCATAGTCAAATACCTGACAAAACATCAAGACAAGTGGAATGGTGAAAATTTCGCTGATTTTATCATTGAATATTATGCCTCTCTGACCCGATCGCTTTCCGACGGCACTGAAATCCCCAATCCTGATTTTCTTGATATTCAAATCGAAAAAATAGACTGGATAAAGGAGTGGGCACGGGTAGCGATGGCCTATCAAAAAAGTAGTGAAGAATATCAAAAGGCCCTGAACCGATTTTATGGCGGAGAGATGTCATGCGCAGGGCAATTGTACACACCAATGTTCGGTTTGGTTTCCACTAACCCAGAAAATGCCTATAAACTGGCATATGGTCATACCTTGTTCGATTTGGGATATGCGAAAGATATTTCGGCATTGGTCTCGGCAATGACCAATATGGCCTTGCGTACCCAAAATATTGATTCCATCATCAATACGGCAACATTTATAGACCCGATTGGCTACCAAGATAGCCGTTTGGTGGGGCGAATTTCGTACTCCGTTGCTGACGTATCGGTCAAAAGCGTACTTGCAATAAAGGATTTGGTATTGACAGACTCATTGAGTCCGAAAGATTTGATACTTTTCAAAATGCCCCAAGGTTTTTCAGGAACTCAAAAAGATTGGATCCGACAGGAAAAGGTCTACCAATTTTTGGAAAAAGACAAAAAGGCCATTGCCTTTCACGCCGGGGAAATATGGCAGATTCTCATTACTGCTCTTGAATTTGGGAAAGGCAATTTTGAGAAGACGATGCAATTTATCGTAAACTATGGCCGCGACAATGATACTGTAGCCGCCGTGGCGGGAATGATATTAGGCGCCAAGGATGGTTACTCAAATTTACCAGTTGAATTACGCACCGAAGTACTTCGGGTAAACAAAGAAAATGTGGGGATTGATTTGGAGGCTTTAGCTAGAGAGTTAGTAAATCAAGAATTGTAAACTACCAGATACGCCCTACCCTATTGACCTCAAAATCGTTAAATTTCAAAAGGTGCCCTGAAGTATTTTCAATTTCTAAAGTACGGTAGTCCTTATTCGGAAAAAGCTGGGCAGTCATCACATATTGGCCTTGATTGATAAATACCTCAACAGAGGAACGATCCATCAAAATACGTACTTCATATTCGCCTTCCGGCAAATTGTCAACTGGCATTTTCGCAACGCTTGCGAAGTCTTTTTGAAAATCGGTCTGGCCCGATTGCGTTCTGTCCAACAAAAATAAATCTTTTTCGCCGTCCAAGGTCAAGACGAGTTCTTCGTTCTTTTCATTTTTAAACCTCAATACAAAGTTTTTTACCGCAGTGGCAAATCGTACTTCCGACTGGTTGAAATGGTCAAAGTCAATGCTTTCCCTAGCCCCCTCCACAAGTTTGATTTTTTTTTGCGGCTGCCCATTGATTATCGTTTCCAGATTTTTAATAGGGTAATTTATCAGCTCATAGGTTTCTCCTATCTTCTTAATTGAAAGCTTTCTAGGTAATGTCATTGCGCTCCGCCATTTCTCGGTCGGGGTTTTATTGGCATACTGCCAGTTGCTCATCCACCCAATAAAAATCTTTTCGTCATTTGGCACATTACTATATGTGACTCCTGCATAATTATCGGTACCCCAGTCGACCCAACGAATATCGTTTTGATCAGCAGTAAATGTATTTCCATTAAAATCTCCAATAAAATATTGGGTACCACTACCCCCGTTAGGTCCCCCGGGATTAATACTTATCAATAGTATCCATTTCTCTTCATCGGTTCCCTCAACTTTGAGCTTAAAAAGATCGGGGCATTCCCATACCCCGCCATGGGCGCCTCTATTCTTACCAAATTCGCTCAATAGTTTCCATTCCTTAAGGTTCTCGGAACTGTAAAACTGGGCATGGTCACTCGCTACCAATGTCAAAATCCATTTTTGTGAAGGTTCGTGCCACATTACCTTGGGGTCTCTAAAATCGGTCGAATTCTCATCGCTGATTACAGGGTTACCTTCATATTTCGTCCAAGTATCGGCATTATCAAGACTGTACGCAATACCCTGTGTCTCGAAGTTGTTCTTGCCGGACTTTTTCATTTCAGCATCATGGTAAGTGAAAATGGCCACAAGTGGCGGATTATCCTCCGTTCCGAAACCCGAGGTATTTTCTTTGTCGAGCACCGCACTACCCGAGAAAATATAGCCGAGCTTATCAGGGTAAAGGGCAATCGGTCTATGCTCCCAATGTATCAAATCTTTGCTGGTGGCATGCCCCCAATGCATCGGCCCCCAAACAATATCTTCGGGATAATATTGATAGAAAAGATGATAGTTATCATCGCTGTAGACCATACCGTTGGGGTCGTTCATCCACATTTTTTTAGGAGTAAAATGGAATTGGGAGCGATATGGCTCCAAATAATATTCCGCTTTTGCGTTTTCTGCCATGGGCTCTTTTTTATCATCTTTATTTTTACATGACGACAAAACTACTACAGCGAAAAGAAGCAACGTAAATTTTCCAATGAACCGCATAGCCTGATTTATAAATTGAATGAGCCCTAAAATAGTATCTTTACGGCTATTATTTGACCATGCATATGAGATTTATTTTTAGCATAACCTTGTTTTTGGCTTTTTCCTTAAGCGTTTTTTCGCAAAATAAATTGGACAAAACGCTAAAAAAGTTCAATAAAGAAAGTGTACCCTATATTCAAGTGGAGGAACTTAAGGAAATGCAAAAACCTTTACTTCTGGACACCCGAAAAAAAGAAGAGTTCACCGTAAGCCACCTAAAAGATGCTATCTGGGTGGGTTATAAGGAATTCGCATTAGATTCAGTGACCCCTAAAATTGAAAACAAAGACCGTGAAATAGTAGTCTACTGTTCTATTGGCGTGCGGTCGGAAAATATTGGCGATAAACTGCTGAAAGCGGGCTACACCAACGTCAAAAACCTTTACGGAGGCATATTTGAGTGGAAGAACAACGGGTATCTCGTATATGATTCCGAAGGAAATGAAACCGAGAACGTACATGCCTTTAACAAACATTGGGGCAAGTTATTAACGAATGGAGAGAAGGTCTACAGTAATCAGTAATCAAAAGTATCTTTTTGCGTTTGTATTTGATATTTGAATCTTTTCCATAAACTCATAAACCTTGTTTGAGCTTGACACTTGAACTGTTAACCGCTAACCCTGAATTTAGATAACCCTTGAGCATAATCCTTCCCAAAGAAAAACAAAAAGGAGCCCCTACCGTGAATTACCATAACGTCGCTTCTAAAAGCCTGCTTCTAATATTTACACGCAACCCCCAATTGGGAAAGTGTAAAACGCGCCTTGCAGCTACAGTAGGAAATGAAACAGCACTGGATATTTATAGATTTTTGCTTGACCACACCGTTTCCATCACAAAAAACCTAAATGCGGCCAAGCAAGTTTGGTATTCGGAAGAGATTTGGGAAGATGATATCTGGGATCCCAGCTTTTACGATAAAAAACTACAACAAGGCGAACATCTTGGCATACGTATGGCCAACGCCTTTCAAGAGGGTTTCGCATCTGGCTTCGAACGAATCATTATTATAGGAAGCGATATGTACGATCTCAGTGAAAAGAATCTGCAAGATGCATTTTCAGAATTAAAGGAAAACGATTTTGTAATCGGCCCCGCGAAGGATGGCGGCTACTACCTTTTAGGCATGAAAACCTTTAAGCCCGAACTTTTTCAGCATAAAGATTGGGGCAATGAAACCGTTCTAAAGGACAGCCTAAAAGATTTAAAAAACGAAAACCTTAATATTCTAGATGAGCGCAACGACGTGGATCTTTATGAAGATATTAAAGATGTCGAAGCGTTCCGACCTTTCTTAAAACAGCTCGAAAAATGAGACAGAAACAACTCGATGAATCAACCACGTATTTACAAAGCAAGGGATTTGACACCCCTGAAATCGGTATTGTTTTAGGTACAGGCCTAGGCAAATTGGCCGACGAGATAGAAAACCCTATCGAGGCACATTACAACCAAATTCCCTTTTTTCCTTTGGCGACCGTCGAGTTTCATTCGGGCAAATTGATCTACGGTAAGCTAGAAGGAAAAAAAACCGTGGTGATGCAAGGGCGTTTCCACCTGTATGAAGGGTACGATTTCTTGGATATTACCTACCCAATAAGAGTCATGCGCCAATTGGGCATCCAGAAGCTTTTCATTTCCAATGCGGCAGGGGCCATCAATCTCAATTATAAAAAAGGTGATATGATGTTGATTGAAGACCACATCAACCTTCAAGGCGGTTCTCCTTTGGCGTTTAAGAACGTGAGTCAATTCGGCGACCGTTATACCGATATGGCCGAACCTTATGATATTGAGATGCGTGAGAAACTGATAAAAATTGCCAAGAAAGAAGGCATCACTTTACGCCAAGGTGTCTATGCCTCAGTAGTAGGTCCACAACTGGAAACCAAGGCCGAATATCGGATGCTGAAAATTATCGGTGCCGATGCCGTGGGTATGAGTACTGTACCCGAAGTTATTGTGGCCAACCATTTGCGACTACCTATTGTCGCGATCTCCGTCTTGACAGATGAGTGCGATCCCGATAATCTGAAACCGGTCAATATTCAGGATATCATTGAAATCGCCGAAAATACCGAGCCAAAGATGGTAAAACTCTTTAGGGAATTGATTAAAACATTATGATTTACGGATTACCGAAAAAAACAATCTTTATAAACTCACAAACTTCTAAAAAACCTTAAACTACTTGGAAATTTTTACGGTAGCAACTAAACTTTTCCATAAAATGTAAGGTTTAAAAGTTCTATCATACTAATTCCACAGCGAACCCGAAACAGATTACGACTGCAATTCCTATGATAAAAAATAGCTTCAAGATTAGTATTATCATTCCTGTTTTGAACGAGGCGAAATATATTGGTGAACTTTTGCGCTATTTACAAGAAAATAGCTTGACAAAAAATATTTCGGAGATTCTTGTAGTCGATGGAGGAAGTACTGACGGTACAACAGAAATAGCCTCTGATTTTGGTGCCATCGTGTTACACTCAAAAAAGGGGCGTGCAAAACAGATGAACTATGGTGCTTGGCGTGCGAAAGGAAAAATTCTTTATTTTTTGCATGCAGATACCTTTCCCCCTAAGAATTTCGACAAACATATTCTAAATGCGGCCGCTAAAGGGACAGAGGCAGGCTGTTTTAGAATGCAGTTCGACTCTTCGAACAAGTTTCTATCCTTTTTTTCTTGGTTCTCTAGAATCAACCATAAAATATGCCGTGGCGGTGATCAATCGCTCTATGTAACCCAAAGGTTGTTCCGAAAGACAAAGGGATTTAATGAAAATTATATCATTTATGAAGATAGTGAGTTCATCGGCCGACTTTACAAAAAGACAAATTTCTTAGTACTGAGCCAAAGGGTAATTACTTCGGCCCGAAAATATAAACAGCGGGGTACCGTAAAATTACAATTTCATTTTGGGGTTATACATCTTAAAAATCTTATGGGGGCCGGGCCGGATACCCTCTACGAATATTATAGACGAAAAATAGCTTCTTGATTTTCTTTTAATTACCCGTTATCCCACTTGTAATCCATTGTACATGAAAGCTGCATTCCGATGGACACCCCTAAAGTTTTTCTTTCCTCTCGTTCCTATGGTCACTCGTCGGAAGCAAGAAGGGGCCAATTTATACCAGTTGAAATTGGACAACTTTCTCAGTACCCATAAAGCATCTTGGATTCCTTTTTTCTTTTATCGTTTTTCAAAATAATCGGAAAGTTCGAACTGATTTGGAGGGAAGGCTTCCAGTGTCTTTTCAATTCCAATAATGGCATCCAGTCGAAATGCCCGCCACGCTTTTCGCATTCTGCAATAGGCAACCATCATCCATCGGTCTTGGGTAAAGTATAGTGCCAAGGGTTCGATATCACGTTCCGATCTATTTCCATTGGCGGTAGAACGGTACGCAAGCGAAAGCACGACTCGGTCTTTTATAGCCTCTTCAATTAGCAGTAATATATCAATAGTACTTTTCCTATTTCCCATTTATTATAAAGATAATACGGGAAATTCCATTTTTTATCTTTGAATGGAAAAATGTCCTGCGATTTCTTTTGGGACCTGCGCTACCCGAAGTCTTACAGCATAAAAAATGGTCGGAGTAGATTCGTATTAGATTCACGAAAAAACTGTTTTCGCACCTCGGAAAAAGGAAGGAAACACCGAGAACAAGGGAATTTGAAAAGCTTCCAAATTGAAGACCCCCAGAAAGTATATCATAAGATCAAAGAGTTATGTGCAATCAAAGCTAAAGTCATTAAAACGTAGCGGGTCTTACCGGAAGATTTTTAACGCTTTGAAGAACAAGCGAACGCCATAGCAGATTTGATAAAAACGGGTGGTTAATTGATCGAAAACATTTCTATAGAAAAATAGTCGTTTAGCGTATCGGTCCTATTTCTCCGCTGTCATAGTCTAGCAAAACCCCCTCTGAAATCCATTTTGCCAGGGCTTGCCGGTTATCAGGATCCAAGATGCGCTGTTGGTCTTTTTTGTTACGAATGTTGCCCACCTCGATAAAGGTCATCGCAGGGTAGGTTTTCTTTACGAGGTACAATGAAGTTCTGTCCTCAAAAGTACCTGAATAGATGCGATTGGGCTGGTATTTTTTATAGTTTCTCTGGAAGGTCTTGTGAATACTCTCCGCCAATTTCTTACCGTTCTTACTTTTTTCATGATGGTAAAAAAAAACATCGATATTTTGCCCCTTGCTGCGGCTATCTACATGGGTTACGATCAGGCGCTGATATTTGCCACGGTTCTTTTTGTACAGTTCATTTACGATTTCGACCCGTTGTTTTAAACGCGCCACTTGATTCAGTGGAATAACCTTATTCGGATAGGCCACCTCATCATGATCAATCTTCAAAACACGATCATCACGAATGCCATCGTTCTTATCGCGGATTATGATATACACCAATGCCCCATGGGAAATAAGCTCTTTGGCCAACCGCAATGTAATATCGTATGCGTACTCGTCTTCGGCAATCGACTTTCCCGCATACTTGGCCATGGCGCCTGGGTCAGGGCCCCCGTGACCGGAAACCAAATAGTAGACGGTATTCTTCAGTTGCTCACTTTTCGTTAGCACAGTTGCATGGTCTTTCCCGAAAATAGTAAAGTCCTTACCCTCTATTTTTTTTATTTCAGTAGTCTTCTTTTGTATGGAATCTATGATAGCGACCGTACCCAACTTCATTGTTGGAATACGATATTCTCGTCCGGCGTACAAATGCACGCTATCGCGAAGGTTATCCATATTCATGGCAATGAAATCATCATAATGATCATAGGGGTTTACACCTTGCTTTCTCAACAAAGAAAGAATGCCGTCGCCTTTTTCCGCAACGACAACTTGCAAAGAATCTTGGGAGAAGGAAGAAAGAGATATCCCTATCAACACTACAAAAAGGGGTAATATCTGAATATGGAATTGAAAAATACGATTCATTTATACAAGTTATCCGCTAACAAAAATCAAAAACAATGCCTAAAACAAATTCTGCATCCCTACAAAATTAAAGAACCCTTGCTCAAATTAGCTAGGGTTCTAAAAATTTAGTTAACGATTTATTCAACAATCGCTTCGCAGGCAAATCGACTTAAATAATGGCAAGGTCATTTTAATTCGAAAATTATCGTTCCAAACCTTAAAAGGCAATAATTTTCTAACTATTAAGGATTTTTCCACCCTTCAGGGTCCGAGAACAGAAAAATCCGGCCTCAGACGTTTTTCCATTATTCACGTTAAATTATCATTGTGAATTACTGAGATTGTCCATTGCGATAGCTAGTTGGAGAGCTACCCACATGTCTTTTGAAATATTTCACGAAATAAGAGGCATCATCAAACCCAGTTTTGTAAGCTACTTCCCCTACTTGCAGTGTCGTAAACGTCAAGAGTCGTTTGGCCTCAAGCACTACGCGTTCAGAAATCAATCGTGAAGGTGATTTGCTTACAATAGATTTCGTTATTGTCGTCAATGTCTTTGTGGAGATGTTTAAAAGATTGGCATAGCTCTTTACTGAAAATGCCTTTGAGTAATTATCCTCGACGAGTTCCTTGAATTTGTAAAATTGCAGTTCATATAGGCTATTGATTTCGAGACTTTTTTTAGTATTTTTTTGGTGGATACGTTCCAGGTTGATAAGGAACGATTTTAACAAAAAACGAATGATTTCCTCATAACCGAAATGATGTTTTTGGGCAAGTTCCTTTGCTATCAGAGAGAGATAGGAAATACCTATTTTCGCGGTTTCTGCGTTGATGACGTAACTGGGGTTCTGTAATGAGTTGAAGATGTTATATTTCAAGAAAATATCGACATCCGAATGCATAAAAAAGCTTTCGTTAAAATGAATCAGCCAGCCATTGACTTCAAAATTAGCGTCGAAGGCATGTATCTGGTCTTTGGCGATAAATAAGATGGTATTTTTACAAATATCGAAAGTTTTGAAATCCACAGTATGCCTGCCCCCGTCATCAAAGAACCAAATAATCTGGTAATAACTGTGTGAATGGGCTTTTGCTGCTTGCTCGCCACTCTTCTTCCGATACGAGTTCAAATCATATAGTTCAAACTGTAATTTTTCAGGATGTGCTTTGTGAAGGTGATAATGCCCTATTTTCGTATCCTTTTTCTTCATTGGCTTGTCATTACCAACTTAGTCGGGTTTTCTTCCTAAGACTTTCTCGGCAGCCTTGATACCACTAAATATGGCACCATCCATATAACCGCCATATACCGGCGAAGTTTCCGCGCCAGAGAATAGCAGCCTACCAGCCATATAAGCTTCCCCGAAAACGGGATTACCGTAAGACGGACTCATATAGATTGACTTAATGGTCTCGCACGAAGTATTTCGGTCTTGCGACCAGTCTTTTTCGGTATAGGTTAGATGATCCAATATTTCTCTTCCTAAATATTTTGATAGATAATCCAATATTCGCCGTTTTCGTACATCTGCGGAAACTTCCCGAAGCCCTTCGTTGATAAAGCCCATCAGTGCATATTGCTCATCTTTAACGTCTGAATGGTCATACAATTCGGTAACCGCGCCAACCTGCCCGATGACCGTACCTGAGAGATCTTTATCCCTCCAAAATGCTTTTTTGAAAGTCAGTCCCACTTTCATGGCATTGCTCATCCATGTATGGGTCTTCTCCATGGCTTGGGCGACAGCTTTCGGAAGTTCAGGAGAAAAATCAATTCGTGTGGCGATTTTTGGTGGAATGGTGACAATCACCTTTTCAGCGGTAAATATGCCTCCATCGGTTTCAATCCTAAGTGTATCATTCGTTGAATTGATGGCCCTAACAACCGTATCGGTTTTAATTTTATCGACAAATTTTTCGGCCAAAGCCTGTATTATGGCCTTGGAACCTCCTGCTATACGATAGGCCGATGGCGCATTGGGGTCGTTCTCAAAATAATGTTCGGGTGCCATGGTGCTGTAGACCAGAACGCTTCGGCCTCTGCTATATTGGTAGAATTTATCGATTCGCAGTTCATCCAGTAAATCCAAAACATTTTCATGATGGGCCTGAAACCAAGTCGCTCCCAAATCGACACTCTCATTTGTCAGTATGCGACCGCCAATACGTTCTCTAGACTCCAGAATAACGAATTCAGTCTCCCCTGATTTTTGCAATTGGTAAGCGGAAGTAAGCCCAGATAACCCGGCACCTACGATTATATATTTTGTGTGTTGATTTTGCATCATAGTTCTAAGTGAAATTACTGCTTTTTGAAATACGTAGTTGCGAAAAGCATATTTACCAAAAACAAACTAACGACGAAGCAATCTTTTGAATTTGGTGATATTTCAGTCTGAGCGCAGTCGAAGACTATTGGCGTTCTTATGCCCTTCAACTGCGCTCAGGGTGACATTATTCAATTACGTCTAATTCCTCCCTGCCATTACACCGCCATCGGTATCCTAAATGACATCGGCTACATCTTCTGGTTTTCCGTAGCGGCCTATCGGATGAAAACCATGGAAGCCTTGCAAAGCTTTATGAGCTTGATCTTTTCCACCAAAAACACTATCGTAAACAGGAGTTTCAACGACTGCCGGAGAAACTGCGTTTACTCGAATTTTATGGTCGGCAAGCTGCATCGCCAAATGCTGGGTCAACGAATGCAGGCCTGCTTTTTGCATAGAATATGCGGAAGAAGGCGTTGCCTTGATCACTTGCTTGGCCCACATCGAACCTACGTTTACAATAGCACCGCCATCGTTAGCCGCCATTTTCTTGGCAGCCGTTTGAGTAATAAAAAAGAACGCTCGGTTTAAGTTCATGTACGAATCGTAATCGGCGATGCTATGTTCTAAAAAAGGCTTAGGTCCGAAAATACCCGATGCGTTTACCAGATAGTCTAGCCCGTCCCAATCGTTGATGGTATTGTTCAAGGCACTCATTTCGCTTTCATTGGTAATATCAACCTTGTGAACGGTCAAATTTCCGGAAGAAGAATTTTTGAAAACTTCTAATTTGTCCTTATTGGTGTCTACAACATGCACTTCAATAGCATCTCTTAAAAGGTTTTCGGCAGTTGCTTTTCCTATTCCGCTACTACCTCCAATAACCAATGCTCTTTTACTCATGATATGATTTTTAAATTGTTTTATAGATATAACACAAAAGTATCTCGGCGATGAACGCCATTGTAGCCAGAAAGCGAAAATGACTGGTAATTTCAGGAAATACCTTTTCAATAAACACGTTTTATTTTCTCAAAAGTACTATTGGCCGATCTATCTTTCGAATACCTTTGTGTTATAAATGAGAGAAACGAACAAAAGACAGATAGATCATATCGTTTATACTGTTTTTGATTTGGATAGTGCCATTTCCGATTTTGAGAAGAAGTTGGGGGTACGGCCTATTTTTGGAGGATATCATAAAACCTTCGGTACCAAAAATGCACTAATCAGTCTAGACAGAGGAATATACCTAGAACTCTTAGCAGCCGATGGCACCAATACCGAGGTTAAACCTCCAAGGTGGATGGGAACAGATGTACTAACGAAAAACCAAATTACGCGATGGGCCTTAAAATCGGAACAACTTGATACGGACAGTACCATTTTAAAAACGTATGACCCAAAAATGGGAAGCATCTCGAGCGGAAATAGAACTACCGCAAAGGGTTCTTTGTTGAAATGGCAACTTGTTCTGCCCTTACCAATTCCCGAAGTTGAGATCATGCCATTTATGATCGATTGGACCCAAACCGAAACCCACCCACATAATGAATTACCAAATATGGGTTGTAAATTGGTCGAACTGTATGGAACACACCCAGACCCCGACCAATTTGGAGAAACCTTCGAAAAACTGGGATTGGAATTCCATATCGAAAAAGCGAAGAAAATTGTTTTAAAAGCTTTACTAAAATGCCCTAAGGGCACTATTGAAATTTAGATTGTTATGAAGAAAAGTATTGGATTTTTATACCTAGCGGCTGTTCTGAGTATGGCCAGTTGTAAAACGGAAAATAAAAAGGACACTATCGTTACCGAAGCTATTGATAAATCGGAAGGAGCCATAGCGCCAAAAGAAATGAACATAGCAGACACCTTGATTGCCGAAACCATCAAGGCACACGGCGGCGAACTCTACGAAAACGCGTCTTACGGATTCACCTTCCGAGGTAAATACTACACCTTTGAAAACAGCAACCGAAGCTATACCTACACGATGTCAAGGACAGAAAATGGTGATGAACTCAAATATATGCTCAAAAACGGAAAGTTTACGCACACTAAAAACGGAGCGGAGACAGAACTGTCGACAAAAGACATCGCCAAGTATACCGAAGATGTCAACTCGGTGGTGTACTTCGCTACCTTACCCAATAAGTTGAATGACAAGGCGGTCAATAAAACATACGAGCACAGCACTGCCATCAAAGGGCAAAACTATGATGTGATAGCCGTGGCTTTTGATAAGGAAGGAGGCGGCATTGATTACAATGATAAATTTATGTACTGGATTAATAGTGATAGCAAGACCATAGATTATTTGGCATACAGTTACGAAACGAACGTTGGAGGGGTACGTTTTCGAACGGCCTATAACCCCAGAACTATTGATGGTGTCCAGTTTCAAGATTATATCAATTATAAGGTTCCAAAGGGCACCCCCTTAAAGGATATACCTGCACTTTATGAAAAAGATGAGCTTAAAGAACTCTCTCGTATCGAAATGGAAGACGTATTAAATATGAGAAAATAAACCACTATGGATTAAAAATCCATAGTTTTTCAAAGGCAATAAAATTGCCAACAACTGTTGTGTTATTTTGGTAATTGGATTACCCGGTTAGAACCCAGTAGTAATCAATAACTAATAACATTGCAGGCTAAAATGTTTATAGAAGCTAAAGTAACTGCAATAAATTACAGGGTTTTAACCTTTAACTAGATAATAAAACACGATTCACATGGCGGTTCTTGAAGTCATTAAAATGGGGAATCCGTTGTTGCGGGAAACATCGGAAATTGTTGATGTTAAAAAAATTGTCTCTAAAGATTTTCAACAATTTATCGACGATTTGATCGACACTATGCAAGCTGAAAACGGAGCTGGAATTGCGGCACCACAAGTCGGTGCCCTAATCAGATTATTCGCTATGGAAATGAAAGACAACCCTAGATATCCCGAGAAAGAAACTTTTCCCTTGTCAATCGTCATCAATCCGGAAATCGAATTTTTATCCGAGGAAAAAACCGCTAGTTGGGAAGGGTGCCTGTCCATTCCAGGAATACGTGGGATGTTAAAGCGTTACAAGCACATCAAAATCAATGGTCTAGACAGAAATGGCCACCGATTCGAGACGGAATTGAACGGGTTCGCAGCCATCGTTGCACAGCACGAACTTGACCACCTCAACGGTATTTTACTAATAGATCGAATGGATTCGATGGAAACCCTCACGTTTGAAGAAGAATTTGAAAAGTATTGGTGCGTCTAAGACCAATTTAACTATAAAACCTGTCAAATCTCGTCTTTTTTGAAATTCAAATTCCATAAGTTCTCATTGCATTCTTACCGTATATTTTCTCGACGACACCAAAAGGCAGCCCCATACTTATAAACCGCCCCCTTACCTTGGGTGCGGACATCAATTCGGTACCCGTAAAAAATTTCCAGTGCATTCGATACCTATTGTCCATATGGCCTAGTAGTTCCTCATCGGTAAGGCTGTTGTCGTCTACACAGTCGGTACCATAGATAATCCTGTCTTGGTATTGGATGAGAAAATTATAAATCTTCTGCCAATCGGTAACGGCCTGATGCTGTAGATGACAGATTCGCTCCGCGAGGTCAACCATAGCGTTGGGGAAATCGTCCAAAAATCGGGCTACTTCATCAGTATTCCATTCTTCACTGGCCAAGTGGAGCCCCACGTAACGAAGTCGGGGATGTTTCTTGAGCATCGCGTCACGCGCCTTCAATTGCGCTTCATACCGTAAAAATTCCGGATGTAAATGCATATGATATTCCGGATGTTGGGAAAAATAATTGCGATCAGAAGTTACGGTCATTTCATCAAGGGGCAACCAACAGTTCTTTGGCTCCCCGATATGGGCCAGCAGCACAATATCGTTTTCCTCCAAAAAACTAAATATTGGATCAAAACGCGGGTGATTGATCGTTACAAACTTACCCGCACCATCTTTTAAAGACATGCCAATATTTTTCCAAACCTTTACGCCTCGCGCTCCTTGGTCGATACCTTTGCCGATTTTTTCAATGACACCTTTCTGCCAATTGTTACTATGCCAACTATCGCACGAAAACGAGGTAATAAAATTCAATAGCTTCCCATGCCTTTCGATCAAAGCTAAATTGGTTTTTTTTTGTTCTTCCAATGACGGAAAAAAAGGCATATCGGTATTAATGGAAACAAAACGGAAATTGTGCTCGCTTCCGTAACCAAAAAGCGGGTCACGAACCATGTTGAAATGAACATGGGCGTCGATTTTTTTTAAGTTTTCGAATTGCTTCATTTTAAAAAACTAGTTTCCCCACCAGGAGAATATTTTAAAAATACTGTCCAATACCAAAAACGATACCGTGAGAAGCATTTTTTGTAATACCATAACCGTAATCGATACGGAAAATGGCGTTGAAAATACGTTTATGTATCAACCGTAGACCAACACCAGGGTAAATCCGAATATTTTGACTTTCCGCAAAATCACCCAAACCACCACCAGGATTTCTCCAAGAGCCTCCATCTATGAAAACGTTGCTTTGCAATACAAACCAGTTTTTATCGATTAAAGTATGGCGGTATTCGGTATTAATGACAATAGCCCCCGTACCCCTATCGATCCTATTGCCAACCCCACGAATATTCAGATTATTATCAACGGTAAAAGGTGCAAAAGGCGTATCTATGTTGCTCGCCAGCCCCAAACGTAATCGGTTCGCCCAGTTGCCACGTTCTCCTACACGATGAAAATACACAAAATCATTGAAGCCTATCAAAAAGTCAGGCAGACTGGGATCTGAACTACCCACGTATTGAAAGTTCAATGTACTTCGAAATCCATCTAAATACTGATAGTAATATTTAATGTTATCGAAATTGTAGATAAGCTTTAGCAAATGTTTGTCTACTTTCAAGTCTTGCGGTACGTCGGGACTGGTAGCTCCCGATAGGTATTGATACTCTTCGGTAAACAGACTTCCTCCAAGTTCGATACGGTTCTTGAAATCGAATTCGTAAAGGCCCATAACCTCAACACCATGATTTTTGTACCTATAATCGGCGGTGGTATTATCAAAAAAAACGGGCTCTTGGGTCGTAAAATCGTTATAACTCACCGATAGACCTACCTTATTACTGAACAGATATGGCGCCCTTAAAGCTATACCGTATGAATTGAAGATGTCGTGCTGATAAAAACCCCCGAGTGTTATATTACGCCCGAATAGGTTAAATTCCTGTAAACCTATACGGAATGCAAAAGCATCATTAGAGGAAGAAAAAAGGTTCGCAAAGGGAATCAGCGTAAAATTTTCCTCCACATTGTAGAAAACATTGTGCTCACCTTCATCAGATGAAAATACCTGATAGTGGGCGTTCGAGATAGAAGGAAGGCGTTTTAAACGGGTGATGTCTTTCTCCATTAAAACGGAATCCAAAGTCATACCCGATTTGAGCTCGACCAAGTTCTTTAAAAAAGAGGGTTTTGTTCGTTTGGTGCCTAGAATTTTTAATTCGAGAACAATATCTTCCTGTGCATTTCCGAAGGCAAAGAATAAGAGTAAAAAAAAGGGAATGCATGATTTAGCTATCATAGACCGCAATCTCAAACCACAAAAGTAAGGTATAGGTATAACATAGGTATCACGGAAGCAATGAACTCGTCTTGAATTATTCTTTTACTTACGGATTTCGCATTTTGCACCCCATTTTGTCATTTTTAGCTTTCGCAGCTATGACTATGCAATCGAAAAATGACTTCATCAGAGCACAAAAGCCTTCATTCTCGGCTCCAAACAACAACTCGAGACGAGTTCACTTTTATGAAGCGCTCAATTCACTTCAAAATCGATTTCCGAAAAAAGATTTACCCAATTGTCTTCGCTAACGGCCATCAGCGTAAAACCATATGAGGTATCCTCTTTTAAAGTTTTCGGATTACCTTTCGTGATGTTCAAGACCACATTTTCGATATTATAATATTGAAACATTTTTTCATAAGTATAGGTGCCGGACAGCAAATTATCATCGGCGTCCGAAACTACCTGAAAATAAATTTTGGTATCGCTATACTTACCATCTTTCCATGAAAAAATTGGCATTGCAGTATTGGCGTCAAAGGAAACATTTTGGGATACATATTCCGTGGGTTTCGTATCTTGTTTTAATCGGATAGGATTGGATAAATGTGTCTTACCGTTTTCATCGAACGATACAATGACCCATTTTTCTTCGGATACAGCCACTTCGAATTTTTTAAGATATCCATTAAAAACATCAACCTGAGCAGCCTCTACAGGATAATAATTCTCAAAGTCATTTTTGTCGACCTTGCTGTTTTCAGTTTCGTAATAGCGGATATTGGTTACCCCATCCCTAGGATAAAAGAAAACACTCACCAAATCATCGTTTTCATTACTGGCCGCACATGCGATAACATTGTCACGTTCGACTTGTTTTCCGGAGAGGGAATTCTCTAAATTGAAAACCAGATCTTGCTCTTTATCGGTCGAGCAACCGATACCCATAAAAACTATAATAAGGGAACAAATTCTATTCATATCAGTGTTTTTGATAAAACGCTTTGATTACCTCTTGCGCAGGCTTATTTTGTGGTGTAAAACGATTATCATCGGCCCCACCGGATTTCGAATGGTTAATGAACCATTTCCACACATAGCCACCGGCAAACCAATCTTCGCCCCAAAATTCTTCAAAAATGGCTTTTTTACAATTCACCTGGGCCACAAGGTTTACTTTTTCTTCGTTTCGGTCGACCAACCAAGGTTTTTTGGCCGAAAAGTCCATACTACGATACCCGAATTCGGTAAATAACACAGGCCTATCCGTTTTATTTGAAATGGTGGCTATATCTTTCTTCCAGCGTTGCCAACCCGTCTTTAGTTGCTTTACCGAGGGAGTTTTTTCTTCGGATAAAGGAAAATAGGCATCAATACCGATAAAGTCCAAATCTTTCCAAAAGGGAACGCGCGGGTACTCGTCCCAATTCGCCGCATAGGTCAGTTTTCCTTTATATATTACGCGGATTTTCGAAATCAGATTTTTCCAGTACTCAGGTCGATTGCTGACGAATTTCTCCAATTCGGTGCCAATACAAAATAATTCTGAATTCGTTTCTTGAGCCATCTTGGCATAAGCCAATATAAATTTCTCGTAAGAAGCTTCTAAAGCTTTCCAATCTTCCTCGGAATTCATTTCTAAGGTTCCCGTAAATTGCCCCTTCCATATCCAGATCTGGGGTTTAACCATGGTTTTGATCCCATTTTTATGTAAGAGTTCAATGTATTGCACGGATCCTTTTTTGGTCTCCCCGAACCATTGCCTTTCCGTATCAAAAATTATCTCGGGTGAACCGATATCGCGAATAAAACCAAAAGGCATTACCGCAGCATGGTTTGCGTGTACTTGTACAACTTCTTCTACATGCTCTTGGGCCACCTCTTCGCGAGAGGCCACAAAGCTAACCCCATTGATTTTTTCCTGTACCTGACTGGAGCAAGAGAACTGAAGTAAGCATAAAAAGAAGAGTCTTAATGCTCGCATATATCGTTTATTAAGACTCCTAAAATACAGTATTTATGATTATGCGCTTAAAATATGGCGCGCAAGCCCAAACTAAACGTTTGTCCGAGACCTTGAAAACTGCTCCCCCTTACAAAATTATTGTATGAAAGCTCTATGTTCAAAGCATCGGTCAATTGATATTTTCCACCAAAACCAAGCGCTGTATAATCTTGTGAAAAATTATTGCCACTGGCATCAGGATTATCATATCCGATAAAAAAAGACTGTTGCCCATTTATGAAAATAGTCGACTTTGAAGAAGGAAAATAGCTAAGAAAAATACTCAAGGGTACTACTAAACTATTGTTCGCAAAACGCTCGCCTATATTCTCGGTCACCGGGTCGGCATCGGCCCTTTTCTCACCAAAATTGAACCCAAGGTCGGCCTCCGTAAAAACTTGCCAGTTATTGTTACCAAAAGTCTTGTCATAGAAAAACTTAGTTTCCCAAAAAATACTTCTTTTATCAAGGTAAGGTGCATTTGGCACATCTTTAAAAACTGGGAAGAACAGCGAACTAGTGAACGAGAAGTTACCAATGTTTGCAAAGGGCTGTACCCGAATTGACGGGGCAATAGTCGTAAATCCGCTACGGGCATCGGTCTCATTATCTTCAAAACTAAAGGCGCTTAAAGCATCTGCCCCACCGTAGGTATTCGCCCTTATCTGAAAGACCAATCCAATATTGATTCTAGAACTTTCACTTACCCCTGTATAAATCTCGGTGGTATTCGTAAAAAATGTTTGCCTCGGAATATCTTGTGGTGTACTTCCGCCATCGGTCTGCTTGGTCTGTGTATAAAGGCCATTGAAAAACTTAATATCCCACTGCCCTTTGTTTAGCAGTTTTGATGGGGTGTAGGTTTGCACATTACTTGTTTGCTGCGGCTTGTCTTGTTCATCGGTATCTTCTTGCGAAAATCCAGGCAAAGTAGCCAAAAGGAGCCCTGACAGAAATATATTTCTTTTAATAAATTTCATAATTGACAGTTCTTTTTGAATTGGTGTTGTTATTTTATTTCGTTTCGTTCAAGGTCCAATCATAAGGATAGTAAGACACCTTGGTTTTTTCAGGAAGTTTTTCGGTTTTGTATTTGTTGATAAAATCGACCAAGCTCTGTCCGTTTTGGGTAAAATCACCTTTGTACCACTCAAAAATCTGGGAGATTTCTACCTTATTCTTAATGACCTGGATAAAATTCGGGTCGTTCAGGGCCTTTTTCGTCTGCCGATTCAATTGCGACTTCAGTCTATCGGGCGTATAGGCTTCGTCTATTATAGGCGGGCATCCTAGGCCGGCACAAACAAGTACAAAGTGAAAACGCGGGTCTTTTGAAAAATTATCCCGCAACAATTGATGTTCCATATCGTTAAGGGTAATGCTTTTCCCGCCGATGTCATATTTGGTCTTATCGAAAAACCCACTAACATCTAAAGGTGATTTCAAGGGGTAATTTTCTACTATTCCTTTAATAACCGAAAGGTTGTATCCATTGATCCAAAATGCTTGATATTCCTTAGCGTTATCCTTTGAAACCGAAATTCCCTTTGCCATTTCGACCAATGCATCCAATTCAACGGGGTTCGATTTAATCTTTGCATAATCGACCCGACCATTCGTTACATGCTCACTTAGAAATGCATCTGTTTTCGAAAAGAACGCTGAAGTACTTTGGGCATTTATTGAAAAAGTAAAGCATAAAAAAAGAATCCCTAGAGCTAAAACTGATTTTTTCATTATAATCGTTTTATTAGTATTTGTTGACGCTTCTGTCGAGATGATGTTCACAACCCTACAAAGATGCATACATTTTATGATTTATTTAAGATTTCGAAAATCAACAGGTTACAAGTACGATATTCACATACAAACCTTACACCATAAACAAATATTTAAAATCGTTCTAAATTGCCTACCTCGATTAAGTTCTTACCTTTAAATGCGACAGAACGCACAACTACCACGAATTTTATATGGAACATATTGTCATTATCGGTAATGGAATTGCCGGTGTTTCGGCTGCAAGGCACATTAGAAAACTTTCAGACAAGAAAATCACCATAGTTTCAACCGAAACCGATTATTTTTTCTCACGTACCGCTTTAATGTATGTCTATATGGGTCATATGAAATTTGAGCATACGCAGCCTTACGAAAATTGGTTTTGGAAGAAAAACAGAATAGACCTTCTTAAAGGATATGTGACCAGCGTTGATTACCAAAACAAAAAGTTGGTTTTACAGGATGGAAAAGAGCTGGCCTACGATAAATTGATTATCGCCACAGGTTCTAAATCGAACAAATTCGGGTGGCCAGGGCAAGATTTAAAAGGCGTTCAAGGCCTATATTCAAAGCAAGATCTCGACCAGTTAGAAGCCAATGCGCCGAATAAAGAAGTATGTAAACGTGCGGTCATCGTTGGTGGGGGTCTGATAGGGATCGAATTGGCAGAAATGCTAAGCAGCAGGGATATTCCGGTTACTTTTTTAGTTCGTGAAGATAGCTTTTGGAACGGGGTGCTACCCAATGGCGAATCGCAACTGCTTAATGAGCATATTTTAGAACATCACATCGATTTGCGTCTCGGAAAGAACCTCGGCGAAATACTTGCGGATGAGAACGGCCATGCCCGTGCGATAACCATACAAGAAACCGGAGAAGAAATCGCATGCACTGTGGTCGGCCTAACTGCGGGCGTTACCCCAAATATCGATTTTCTAAAAGATTCGGGAATCGAATTAGGTAGAGGTGTAAAAGTCAACCGCTATCTGGAAACCAACATTGAAGATATCTACGCCATAGGTGACTGCGCCGAGCAGCATGAAGCCATTGACAATCGCAGACCTATAGAAGCGGTATGGTATACGGGTAGAATGATGGGCGAAGCTCTGGCACATACCATTTGTGGTAACAAACGAGCGTACAATCCTGGGCATTGGTTCAATTCTGCCAAATTTCTTGATATCGAATATCAAACCTACGGTTGGGTTTTTAGCGACAAGGGCAAAAAAGAATACGAAAAGCATTTTCATTGGCGACATGCTACCGAAAACATATGTATTACCGCAGCTTTCCATGCAGCTACTAATAAATTTTTAGGTATTAACTCCTTCGGCATCCGCATGCGGCATGAGATTTTTGACCGGTGGCTTACTGAAGAACGTGATATGGATTATGTGATGGAATATCTAAAAGATGCCAATTTCGATCCAGAATTCTATTCACAATACGAGTCGGAAATTGTTTCAAAGTATAATTCGGAATTCGGAACGAATATCCACCCGAAGAAAAAAAGTTGGAAACGTATTTTTGCTAAAGCTTAACCTCGACCAAATAGGTTTGTATGGGAAAAAGAACTTCTAATTAAAGTAAAAAAAGATACCCCGTTCACTTCGGCTGCGCTAAGTGACCACGCGAGTATCAGTAAGTCATATTTATGAATGCAATAAAAAACAGTGGTCTGGTTATCTTCCTCATAGGATTAGCCATTTTTACCGTCCTCCCCATAATTGGGACCTATAAATTAAACCAGAGCTCTTTCGACGAAATTGTTAAGGACAAAGGCCTTAAAAGCGATATTTTTATCGATGGGATGAATAAAAATGTGGTTGGTAAAGACTTTAACGGTATGTTGGGGCTATCCACTCAAATCAAAGATGCCCTGAACAAAGCCAACGCCCAACATAGGCAAAACAAAGAGTACAAGAAAGTAATCTATACTTCAAGTAAGGACATGGCGGCCTTGATCGGAAAAAAATCCGGAAATGGATTTATAGAAAACAACAAAGGGCTTATGTGGTTTTTGACCTTTGGTTTGGGCATCATAGGGGCCTTGATGTTCATTCTGCCCAACGTTATCCTTTTGGGCAAAAAAGGGATTAAAAATGACGGAATCTATCATAAAAGCTCCACGAATCGCGGGTGGATCGCTTGGTTAGTCTTTATTTTCCTAGTCTCCTTTTATCTAGTACTCTATTTCGCCCCTCAATTTGCGGTGAATTGGACGTATCTCGTAGATCCGATAAGTGAAAGTCTAAGCGGAAATCCCGCTGGGCATTGGTTCGTATACGGCTTTATGTATTGTACTGTGATGACCGTAATGGCCGTTCGCATGTACATTAAGTATCGCCACAACGTTTACCAGATGGTCCGCACGACTTCGGTATTGTTTTTTCAAATCGTATTTGCATTCTTGATTCCCGAAATCATGGTGCGATTGCAAATGCCCTATTACGATTTTAAGAATGCCTTTCCGTTGGATTACGATTTCTTTTTTAGTTGGAACTTGAAGGAACTATTGAACAGTGGTGGTATCGGACTTTTTATTTTGGTTTGGGGCATTGTCCTTACACTTATCGTCGTACCCGTGATGGTCTACTTTTTCGGAAAAAGATGGTACTGCTCTTGGGTCTGCGGATGCGGTGGTCTGGCCGAAACTTTAGGAGACCCCTATCGCCAACATTCCGATAAATCATTGTTTGCCTGGAAAATTGAGCGTTGGCTCATACATGGCGTTCTACTTTTCGCCGTTGTCATGACCGGAATGACGCTATATAGCTTTTTCGCTGAATCTGGAACAGTATTGGGCATTAAGACCCAGAGCGTTCAAAATACCTATAGTTTGGCAATTGGCTCTGTATTCGCGGGTGTCATAGGAACAGGCTTCTACCCAATTTTTGGTAACCGCGTTTGGTGTCGTTTCGGTTGCCCGTTAGCAGCCTATTTGGGTTTTGTTCAGCGGTTTAAATCTCGTTTCAGAATAACCACCAATGGAGGGCAATGTATCTCTTGCGGTAATTGCTCTACCTATTGTGAACAGGGTATCGATGTTCGTGCATACGCCCAAAAAGGCGAGAATATAGTTCGCTCCAGTTGTGTAGGCTGCGGTATATGTTCTGCGGTTTGCCCGCGTGGGGTCTTGAAATTGGAAAACGGACCATTGGAAGGGCGTATCAACCCCACCGAAATATTGCTCGGTAATGATGTGGACTTGATGAAATTGGTAAATAAAGAATAAATCGGTCGTGACCAAGACCACAAAGGTCTTACATACGCGACGAAAACCACGACATAGTGATAGTTCTTACTCATTACTCCGACAAAAATTAAAATAATAAACGAGACATGTTTCCTAAATTGGTTTTTATGACCTTTGTGTTTGTGCTCTTTGGAAATCCATCCGAAGAAAAAAGCGTATACCATAAAGAATATTACCAAACCGGAAAGATTAAAGCCGAGGGCTGGTTAAAAAACAGCGCAAAAACAGACTACTGGAAATTCTACCACCCTAACGGAAAATACTCAGAACAAGGACATTACAGAAAAGGACAGCGTGTTGCATATTGGCATTTTTATGACCCGAAAGGTAGGCCACTGCAAGAGGGGCATTATAAAAATGGTAAAAAAGCGAGCTGGTGGCTGTTCTATGATACCAATGGAAAAGTCAACCATAAATGCCAGTTGAACAATGGAAAGAAAAATGGCTATTGTTTGAAATATATAGACGAAAAACTTTCTTCAGCGGAAAAATATAGCGACGGAAAAAAAATTAAAGAATGGTACAGTTTTAGTAGTTTTAAAAAAGAGAACAGCTTATCCGACTTAAGATAATGCCAGTGAATTAATTTAATATTTTTGAATTGAAGCGAAAATTAAGGTTTTTGTGCAGATATGAAGGCTTTTTAGATATGCATAGCAGGGCTACGGAAATAAAAAAAGGCAAAATAACTGTGTAAATGACCAAATTTGCAGCCAATTGAAAAGATTTAAATGAGTTCAACAATCAAGGTTATCATTCCCGCGTTCAATGAGGCAGATTCCATTGCCGACGTTATTAAAGAGATTCCCGATTCGGTTTCCGAAGTTATTGTGGTCAACAATAATTCTTCCGACAGAACCGCAGAAAATGCCCATGCCGCAGGTGCAACAGTATTGACCGAAGAAAGAAAAGGGTACGGCTATGCCTGTTTAAAAGGCATGGATTACGTCGCCCAGCAGTCCAAAGTACCCGATATCATCGTATTTATTGATGGAGACTACTCCGATTACCCCGAAGAACTCGATAAGGTTGTAGCCCCTATTTTAAATAAAGGTTATGATTTTGTAATCGGTGCGCGGGTAAAGCGACTAAGAGAGGAAGGTAGTATGACCCCCCAACAAATATTCGGTAATTGGCTCGCTACCTTTTTGATGAAATTGTTGTTTAGGGCAACATTTACTGACCTTGGGCCGTTTAGGGCTATAGCCTATAACAAGTTGTTAACACTTGAAATGGAAGACAAGACCTACGGCTGGACAGTGGAAATGCAGCTAAAAGCCTTAAAAAATAAATTAGCATACACCGAAGTACCAGTGCGTTACAAGAAAAGAATTGGTATTTCAAAGGTATCGGGAACTGTAAAAGGTAGTATATTTGCAGGCGTAAAAATATTGACTTGGATTTTCAAATACAGCATAAAATAATATGGGATTACTGATCGCTTATATCATCCTCTCAATATACAGTATCGCGCTATTATTGATATTCTTTTATAGTTTGGCACAATTGAACCTTTTGGTCAACTACTTGGGCTATAAAAGGCGAAACCAGACCGCACCTAAATTCAATCTTCTTGACCCAAGGGAAATCCCGCTTGTTACCATTCAGCTTCCCGTATATAATGAAGAATATGTGATGGAACGCTTGTTGGAAAACATCGCCAAAATCGAATATCCGAAAAGCAAACTCGAAATTCAGGTCTTAGATGACTCTACCGATGATTCAGTTGTGGATACCGCAAAGTGGGTTCAAGAATTACAAAAAACAGGACTTGACATACAACATATTCGTCGAGAAAATCGCCAAGGTTATAAGGCAGGTGCTTTAAAAGATGGACTTGAAATCGCCAAAGGCGAATTCGTAGCGATTTTTGATGCCGACTTTTTACCGGATAGTGATTGGTTGAAAAAAACGGTCGTTTATTTTAAAGACCCCGAAATCGGTGTAGTACAGACCCGTTGGGGGCACATCAATCGAGATTATTCTACTTTGACGCGTATACAGGCTTTTGCCTTAGACGCCCATTTTACGTTGGAACAGGTCGGAAGAAATGCAAAAGGCCATTTCATCAACTTTAACGGTACGGCAGGGATTTGGCGCAAAGAATGTATCTTCGATGCAGGTAATTGGGAAGGTGACACCCTCACGGAAGACCTTGACCTCAGCTATAGAGCGCAACTCAAAAACTGGAAATTCAAGTATTTGGAGGACGTGGAGACTCCAGCTGAACTTCCCGTGGTCATCAGTGCAGCGCGTTCGCAGCAGTTTCGTTGGAACAAGGGTGGTGCTGAAAACTTTAAAAAAACGGTATGGAACTTAATTTCTGCTAGGAACATTTCGTTCAAAACGAAATTTCATGGCGTGATGCACTTGTTGAACAGCTCGATGTTCCTATGTGTTTTTTTGGTCTCTTTATTGAGTATTCCGGCGATGTATATCAAGGCCCTATTCCCTCAATTTGATTTAGTCTTTACCTTACTCAGTTTCTTTGTTTCGAGTACCATTATCTTGTTCGTTTGCTATTGGTTTACCTACAAGAGTATTCAGGGCAGCAGCTTTGATAATTTTGTCGATTATATCAAACTCTTTTTTACCTTCTTTTCGGTGGCTTTAGGTTTTTCTTTGCATAACTCCATAGCGGTTCTTGAGGGCCATATGGGTAAGCGCAGCGAATTTGTGCGAACGCCGAAATTCAACCTAAACAATCTTACTGACTCTTGGAAGGGCAACAAGTACCTCGCCAAGAAGCTTTCGCCGAACATGATTTTGGAGGCCATACTGATTGTCTACTTTCTTTTTGGCATGTACAGTGCCATTCCTTTAAATGATTTTGGGCTCTTCCCTTTTCATTTGATGTTGTTCATAGGCTTTGGGTTCGTTTTTACGAAGTCTTTGACGGCGCGGGCTTGAATTAAGGTTGCTTAAAATTCTTTTTTTCTACAAGATTAAATTCCTTTTCAGCTTTTCTGGATCGCTTCTTTTCAACTACCTCAAAATTTGGGATTAATCCCTTATATTGGTGCAATAAATAACATATATGGTTTTCCCTCCATAGACCAAAAACAGGATTTACACTCCCAAGCAGTTTACAATAATTGCACAATTGCCGAATCGCTAAAAATATCCAACATGAAATCCATTATGAAAATCGCTCCAAGAACCATACTTTCCATACTATTTGCGTTTTCTTCCATCGTCGTTTTCGCCCAAAGCACAGAAACCTTCCAATGGCCTGAAGGGAAAACTACTGCGGTAAGCCTCACATGGGACGATGGCAGAAAAAGCCAAGTAGAAATAGGCACTCCCCTACTTGATAAATATGGCGTAAAAGCCACCTTTTATGTTGTTCCGTCAGCCGTCGAAAAGGCATTGGAAGATTGGCAACTGGCCGTAGAGAACGGACATGAAATCGGCAACCATTCACAATTACACCCTTGTTCAGGAAACTTTTTATGGGCACGCGACAAAGCACTTGAAGAATATACCCTGCCACAGATGGATGAGGAACTGGCGAACGCCAACGAAAAAGTTCAGCAATTGCTAAACGTAACACCCACGGAATTTGCCTACCCCTGTGGCCAAACTTTCGTAGGCCGGGGAGCAGATACGCAAAGTTATGTTCCCGTTATCTCAAATCGATTTTCATCTGGAAGGACCTGGTTGGATGAAACCCCAAACGACCCGACCTATTGCGACCTCGCTCAAATCACCGGTATGGAGATGGACGGAAAGGACTTTGATGAAATCAAAACCATTATCGAGACGTCAAGGAAAAATGGCTTGTGGCTCGTCTTGGCTGGCCATGATATCGGCAAGAAAGATAAGCAGACCACAGAAGTAATGATGCTTAAAAGACTTTTGCCGTACTTAATGGACCCCGCAAACAAAATATGGGTAGCCCCCGTAGGGGAAATAGCCGCCTATATCAAAGATAAAAGAAGGTTGTAGCTTGGGATGTATTATCCATTTAACAAGCATCTTAGTATTAGGGGGTTCATCAAATCAATTATTTTTCTTTTCTAAACTCATAAACTTTAAGATAGCCGAATAATGTTGGACAAGATTTTCAACGCAACGGGCAAACATGTTCCCCAAGGAACAGTAAGTTGGGAATACTAATTATCCACTAGGTTTTAAATAAACCATAAATCTCCCTAAATACATTAAATTAGTCCTTTTGTACAACCTGACTAAAAAATGCCCAACCAACTCACCACATATTTGAAGCTGCATAAAGTCCCCATTATTTTGGCATTGCTATGCTTAGGGCTCTACTACACTTTCGCCTACCATCTTGATCGTGGTGACTTTATGAAATTATTTGGGCTATTCGCAGCTTTATTTTATTTGTGTCTTCGGCTGATTCAATTCGAGAAGTGGAACCCAAAATTTCTGTTGGTCATTGGAATTCTTTTCCGTGTGGTCTTTCTATTTGCCGACCCCAACCTTTCGCAAGATTTTTATCGCTTTATTTGGGACGGCCATCTAGTCGGGAATTTTATCAACCCCTATTTGGAAGTACCGGACAACCTTATCGGACAAAAAGATTTGGTCATTGCGAATGCACAAGAACTCTATAATGGTATGGGCGGTTTGAGTGCAAGGCATTTTAGCAACTACCCTGCATTGAACCAATTGTTTTTTGCCATAGCTGCCGTCTTAGGAGCGAAGAGTATCATGGGATCCGTAATCGTAATGCGCATAATGATTATTCTGACTGATATTGGAATTATCTATTTTGGGAGAAAACTACTCAAAAACCTCAACCGCTCGCCCCATCTTATCTTTTGGTATTTTTTGAATCCATTGGTTATTATCGAATTAACAGGTAATCTCCATTTCGAGGGCGTAATGCTTTTCTTTTTCGTTTGGTCACTTTACCTATTATCGATTAAAAAATATTTGGTGGCCGCCATACCTTACGCATTGTCTATTTGCGTTAAGCTGGTGCCCTTATTATTTCTTCCGCTTTTTCTAAAACACTTAGGTTTCAAAAAGAGTGTTGTTTTCTATGTTACCGTAGGTGCCATATGCCTCTTATTATTCCTTCCCTTCTATTCTTCTGAATTCGTAGAGAATTATTCGAAAACAGTTGGGCTGTGGTTCTCAAATTTCGAATTCAACGCTGGTCTTTATAACGCTATTAAGCATATTGCCCTCCAGTTCGATAGCAAACCTTGGGAGCTTATAAAGACTTATGGGAAAATAACCCAGATAGCAACCATATTAGCGGTTCTTCTTTTCACCTTCTTAAGAAAAAATCAAAAATTACAGGTTCTGATTACGTCGATGTTGTGGGTACTGACACTCTACTACCTCATGTCGGCTACGGTCCACCCCTGGTACATTATTTTCTTGGTGTTGCTCGGAATCTTTACCGATTATCGCTTTGCCCTGGCCTGGTCCGCAGTAGCCATACTCAGTTATTTTGCCTATTCAGACGCCGAGTTCAAAGAAAACTATTGGTTACTCACAGCTGAATATATTGTAGTATATGTAATTTTGCTTTACGAAATCTTCAACCCAAAGGCACAAAAACCAATTTTTCGTAAAATTTAAACCTCAAATGTTGTAGTTTCAATGTAATCTTGTACATTTGATTTCCAATGAAAGGACAAAATCACATATTCACAACAAAGGGCATCTTTGCTCCGGTTCGTCCGTTTTCTACACGCCGCCGCCCGTAAGGGTGTTCATATTCTATGGAAATAGGTGAGTCCATTTCCGCGCAAAAATCAAAATCCATTATTTCTTACTGTTTAAACACCATTGGCAATGAAAATAGTTATTGCTAACGAAACGCATTTCAAATACGCCCAATTCATCAGCGATACCATTACGGAATCTGCCAAAGTACGGGGAACCGGCATTGCTAAAAGAACTCCTGAATACGTCCAAAAAAGATTACAGAACGGTAATGCGGTAATTGCTTTGGATGGAGACACATTTGCGGGTTTCTGTTATATCGAAGTTTGGGGGCACGATAAGTTCGTTGCTAATTCAGGTCTAATCGTCCATCCCGATTACCGAAATCAGGGACTGGCAAAAAGAATAAAAAAGAAAATATTCGAGCTGTCCAAAGAAAAATTTCCCAATGCCAAAATATTCGGAATTACCACTGGCCTGCCCGTTATGAAAATGAACTACGAGCTGGGTTACAAACCGGTTACTTTTTCCGAATTGACCGAAGACCCCGAATTTTGGAAAGGTTGCCAAACCTGTAAAAATTTTGATGTCTTGACGCGCACCGAACGAAAAATGTGCCTGTGCACAGGAATGCTTTACGATCCGAATGCAAAAACAAAAACAGAAGAAAAGAAAAAGCACGACAACAAAGCTTTTAAAAGATTGAAAAGCATAAAGGAAAGTTTATTCCTAAAGAAGAAAACTAAATAATAAAAAGTAAAGAGTCCGGCGCTCATAATCCTGAACTCACAACTCTTAACGAAGTCAAAGAGCATAGCATAATGAAAAAACTAGTACTAGCATATAGTGGAGGATTAGACACTTCATATTGCGCTAAATATTTATCAAAGGAAAAAGGATTTGATGTTCATGCCGTAAGTGTAAATACGGGCGGATTTTCCAAAGAAGAAATCGCGAACATCGAACAGAAGGCCATACAATTGGGTGCGAGTTCGTACACTTCCATAGACGCGGTCCAGACCTTTTACGAAAAAGTGGTCAAATACCTCATCTTTGGTAACGTTCTAAAAAACAACACCTACCCCCTATCTGTAAGTGCCGAACGGATTGTACAGGCTATTGAAATCGTAAATCACGCAAAAAAAATAGGAGCCGAATATATCGCCCACGGAAGTACAGGTGCCGGTAACGACCAAGTACGGTTCGATATGATCTTTCAGATCATTGCTCCTGAAATAGAGATCATAACCCCGATTCGGGACAATAAACTTTCAAGGGAAACCGAAATCGAATACCTCAAACAGAACGGTGTCGATTATCCTTGGGAAAAAGCCAAATACTCCATTAACCGAGGTCTTTGGGGCACCTCGGTCGGCGGCGAAGAAACTTTGACTTCCGAAAAGCCTTTACCCGATTCAGCATACCCCAGTCAACTGCAAGAAAAAGAACCTTCGGAAGTAAAACTGACTTTCGAAAAAGGGCAACTTATTGCCCTAAACGGGCAAAAAGACACTCCGGTCAATAACATTACAAAGCTAGACGCCCTTGCATCTAAGTACGCCATCGGTAGAGATATTCATGTAGGCGATACGATTATTGGTATAAAAGGCCGCGTCGGTTTTGAAGCCCCAGCCTCGCTCATTATCATCAAAGCGCACCATTTATTAGAGAAACATACCTTGACCAAATGGCAGCAATTTCAGAAAGAGCAACAGGGTAATTTCTACGGAATGTTATTGCATGAGGGTAATTATCTAGATGCAGTGATGCGAAATATTGAGGCTTTCTTGACCGATACCCAGAAAACGGTTTCGGGAGATGTGTTTGTCGGGTTGTACCCATTCCAATTTCGATTAAACGGAATTTCTTCGGAACACGATCTCATGAACGCTTCGTTCGGCAGCTACGGCGAAATAAACAAAGGTTGGTCGGCCGACGATGCCAAAGGCTTTATTAAAATACTTTCCAACTCCGGAAAGATTTATAACCATGTAAACCATACTCATGACTAAGGCAGGTATCATTGGCGGTTCAGGTTATACGGGTGGAGAACTCGTACGGATTCTGTTGCACCATTCTGAGGTGGAAATCGATTTTGTGTATAGCACCACAAGAGTTGGAAAAAAAGTTTCTAGTGCGCATACAGATTTATTAGGAACTACAGAACTAGAATTTACAGGAAACATCAATCCCGATGTCGATGTGGTGTTCTTATGTTTGGGGCATGGAAATTCTTCGAAATTCCTGAAGGCAAACCATTTTTCGAAGGATACGAAAATCATCGACCTGAGCAACGATTTCAGATTAGAAAAGGATGCCGTTTTTGAGGGAAAAGAATTCGTCTACGGACTTCCGGAATTAAAGAAATCGGAAATTCAGAAAGCCAACTATATTGCTAATCCCGGGTGTTTTGCAACGACAATTCAACTCGGGCTATTGCCTCTGGCAAAAGCTGGGTTATTAGGTCAAGAGGTGCATATAAATGCAGTAACAGGTAGCACGGGTGCAGGTGTAAGTCCGTCGGCGACCTCTCATTTTAGCTGGCGAAATAACAACGTGAGCTGGTACAAACCCTTTACACATCAGCATTTGGGGGAAATCAACGAGAGCTTGAAATCACTACAATCCGACTCGGGCGCTCTTTTTTTCATTCCCAACCGGGGAAATTTTACCAGAGGGATTCTGGCAACGGCCTATACCAAATTTGACGGTAGTGAAGCTGAGGCTATCCAAAGTTATAAAGAATTTTATGCAGATGCCGTTTTTACACATGTGGCAGACGAGCCCATCCACCTAAAACAAATAGTGAACACCAATCAATGTCATATCCATTTGCACAAACATAACGATACATTACTTATAACCTCGGCCATAGACAACCTTTTAAAAGGTGCATCAGGGCAGGCGGTACAGAATATGAATTTGATGTTCGGATTTAGAGAAAGTGAAGGGTTGAATTTGAAAGCGGGAGTATTTTAAGGAAGTAAAAAAGGCAAAACGTTGAATTTTGGATTGGCCCCTTCTTGCTTCCGACGAGTGACCAAAGGAACGAGAGGAAAGCACAACTTAAGAGGGATAAATCCCGAGCCATCGTAAATAGCCGCAAAATTAAAACTTAAGAAACAACAAACAGATTCCCGCCGTAGTTTATCCTGAGCGGAGCCGAAGGGCGGGAATGACAATAAAATAGTTTAATATGAAAATAGCCATAATCGGAGCGGGAAACTTAGGACTATCCATCGCCAAAGGAATTTTAAACTCCAACGGAGCGACGACTATGTACCTAACGAAAAGGAACATCTCGGAAATCAAGGATTTCGAAAAGTATGGTAATGTCACCATAACCTCGGATAATCGGGAAGCCGTTAAAAATTCCGACATCTTGATTTTAGCCGTCCAGCCTAGCCAACTGGAGGCGATTCTAAACGACATCAAAGATTTATTGAACGAAAACCACGTTGTTATCTCGACCATAACCGGTTTCAGTATTACCAAAATGGAAGCTATTATCGGTGCAGAGCATAACATCATTCGAAGTATGCCAAATACCGCGATTTCGGTCGGCCAATCGATGACCTGTATTTGCAGTAACGAAAAAGGCCAAAAGAAAATAGAACTGGCGAAGGCCATTTTCAACCGTATGGGCCATTCTATGGAAATTCCCGAACCGCAGATGCAGGCCGCAACGGTCATTTGCGCCAGTGGCATCGCTTTCTGGATGCGCCTCATCCGTGCGACTACGCAAGGTGCTATTCAATTGGGGTTCGACGCCAAGGAGGCGCAAGAACTGGCCATGCATACCTGTAGCGGGGCGGCAAGTTTGCTCATCGATACTGGAAGCCATCCCGAAGCGGAAATCGATAAAGTAACGACCCCCAAAGGATGTACCATTCAGGGCCTCAATGAAATGGAACATCAAGGATTAAGCTCCTCATTGATTCAAGGAATAGTGGCTTCATTCGAGAAAATCAGTAGAATTAAGGAAGGACAATTGTAGAAGTTAGAGGTACGAAATACGAGGTACGGAGTGGAAAAAGTTCAAGGTTCAAGTTTTGATGTTGAGAATATAGATTGTCCACTTGAAGGGACTTTAGGGTTGTACATCCCGAGCCATAGGCCTAAAACCAAAACATAATCAAAAACCTAGAACAACATCTAAGAAAACGATAAACAGATTCCCGCCTTCGTAGGAATTACAATAAAAGAGATTATTCATGAACCTATTCGATGTATACCCGCTTTACGATGTAACTCCGGTTTCCGCAGAGGGAATTGTAGTAACCGATGAAAAGGGCCAAACCTATCTCGATTTTTATGGGGGCCACGCTGTGATTTCCATTGGACATTCGCATCCACATTATGTGAAAAGGCTAAAGGCCCAATTGGACAAAATCGGATTTTATAGTAACTCGGTCAAAAATCCGCTACAGGAAGAACTGGCCACCAAATTGGGACAACTTTCCGGTTGTGAAGATTATAACCTGTTTCTCTGCAATTCGGGGGCCGAGGCAAATGAAAACGCCTTAAAAATGGCCTCTTTCCATACCGGGAAATCTCGAGTCATCGCCTTTAATAATGGTTTTCATGGGCGAACCTCAGCTGCGGTGGCAGCAACGGACAATCCTAAAATCAATGCTCCGATCAACCAACAACAAAAAGTGACCTTTCTTCCTTTTAACGATTTGGAAGCTTTTCAAAAGGAAATTGAAAAAGGAGATGTTTGTGCAGTTATTTTAGAAGCTATTCAAGGTGTTGGAGGATTGGATGAACCTTCGACTGAATTCTACCAAAGCGTCGCTGCGCTTTGTAAATCGAACGAAGTCATTTTGATTGCCGACGAAGTACAGTCCGGTTTTGGGCGGAGTGGAAAGTTCTTCGGGTTTCAACATCATGGCATTACCCCGGATATCATTTCCATTGCCAAAGGCATGGGTAACGGCTTCCCCGTTGGTGGAGTCCTCATTCATGAGGATATTAAAGCCTCCTACGGATTGTTAGGTACAACTTTCGGAGGTAATCATCTGGCTTGTGCAGCTACGATGGCTGTCTTAGAAGTACTGGAAAATGAGGAATTGTTAGAAAACGCAACCCGGTTGGAAACCTATTTTAGGTCAAAAGCTTCAGAAATCCAAGAAATCAAAAGAGTTAAAGGCAGGGGGTTAATGCTCGGTCTCGAATTTGATTTTGAAATCGCCGACCTAAGAAAACGATTAATTCATAACCAACATCTGTTTACGGGTGGTGCAAAGGATAAATTCGTTCTCAGAGTCCTTCCTGCACTGAACATTACCGAAGCACATCTCGATACATTTTTTGAAGCCCTAAAAGCAGAATTATCATGAGTTCGTTATTAGATATACAACAACGCAATGCTGTTCTTTCGACCATGGCACAACTTTTAGAACAAGAGCGAGAGGCAATTCTCGCCGCCAACAAAATCGACATGGAAAACTATTCAGGCGATGACATTGCTATGCGGGATCGCCTAAAGGTCGACCATGCTAAAATAGACGGGATGATACTGTCTTTACAGCAATTGGCAGCGCAAGATGACCCATTGGGCGTAGAACGATTTCAGTTCACACACGAAAATGGTATGCAGGTGAGTAACAAAACTGCTCCGTTCGGCACGGTACTAATTATTTACGAATCGAGGCCTGATGTCACCATTGAGGCGGCGGGCATTGCCTTTAAATCAGGAAATAAAATTCTATTAAAAGGAGGCAAAGAATCTTTGAACAGCAATGTAGTCTTACTGTATTTATGGCACAAAGCGTTGGAGGATAACCAAACTTCCATCGATTGGGTAACCTATTTACAATTCAACAGAGCCGAGACCCAAGCTTTTTTGGAAAAGCCTACCCAAAAAGTAGACCTCATCGTTCCTAGAGGCGGTGAAAAGCTGATTGCCTTCGTAAAACAACACGCCACTTGCCCGGTAATTGTAAGCGGTAGGGGAAACAATTTTGTTTATGTAGATGGGGAAGCTGATCTGCAGATGGCCATCGATATTATTGTCAATGCTAAGACTACCAAAATATCTGCATGTAATGCCTTGGACAAGGTGCTGATAGCATCTGACCTACCTAGAAAAGGGCAGTTTCTACAGCTTTTGATTCAAGAACTGGAAAAGAGCAATGTCGAAATTTTTGCCGATAGTGCCATAGCGAGTATGGAGGGCACGAAGCCCATCGAAGATAATCAAATATGGTACGAAGAGTTTCTGGACTATACAATTGTTATGGGCCAGGCCGCCGATTTAGAAGATGCCATTACCAAAATAAACACCTATGGAGGAGGACATTCAGCAGCTATATTGACTCAAAATAACGATACAGCGACCTATTTTATGAATAATGTTGACTGCGCAGCAGTATATCACAATGCCTCAACCCGATTCACAGATGGAGGTCAGTTTGGCCTTGGCGGAGAACTCGCCATCAGCACCGATAAATTACACCAACGCGGGCCTATCGGGTTACAGCATTTGGTAACAAATAAATGGTATGTGAAGGGGAATGGGCAGATACGGGGTTAGAATTACGAGATACGAAGTAAAAAAATTATACAGTTGAAAGAAAAAAGTTCAGGGTTCAAAGTTGAACTAGGAGATTGTTCCCTTCCTGCTTCCGACGAGTGACCAAAGGAACGAGAGGAAAGCAAAACTTTAGAGGTGTTCTTGCAGAATGCTGAATTAGTATAAAATGTTACAATGAAAAAACGAATTTTACTAAAAATAGGCTCGAACACCCTGACCAAGGAGACCAATCAGATTTCCCGAGGAAAAATCGAGGATATCGGGCGGCAAGTGGCCTCACTGAAGGGCGAATACGAATTTATTATCGTTAGCTCGGGCGCTATTGCCGCAGCCAAACAATTCGTCAAATTGGAGCATAACGGGGGAGAAATTAATGTAAAACAAGCATTGGCAGCTATCGGCCAACCTCATTTGATGCGTATGTTTCAAGAGAATTTCAGAGAGTTGGGGCTTTTTGCCGCCCAATGTCTGTTGTCGTATTCCGATTTTGAAAATCCCAAATCGAAAGCGAACATTAAGAACACCATAGATATATTGGTGGCCAATAACTTTATTCCCATCATCAATGAAAACGATACGGTGGCGGCCGACGAAATACAGTTTGGAGATAACGATAAATTGGCCGCTCTTACGGCTGCATTGCTTAAAGTAGACCTCCTATTGATAGCGACCAATACCAATGGCATTTACACAAAAGCGTCTTTAGAAAACGGACAACCCAAAACCATTCCGGAAGTGTCTGGACTAAAAGGTTTGCAGCAAGAAATAAGCACATTAAAATCGTCACACGGTACAGGTGGAATGTCATCAAAAATCGAAGCGGCCACCATTGCACAGCAAGCAGGTATAGAAACTTGGATCATCAATGGTTTAAAAGATAATTTTATTTCGGATGCCTTGACCGGCATCAGTAACCACACCAAAATAAAGTAATGAAGCACTACCTGTCCGTAAAAGATATCGATTCGCTAACTGATTGGGTGGCGGAAGCCCTGCAGCTGAAGAAAAGCCCTAGGGAATTCAAAAACTTGGGAAAAGACAAGACTATTGGATTATTATTCTTCAACAATAGCCTAAGAACCCGTCTGAGCACCCAAAAAGCGGCTATGAATCTAGGTATGGAAGTCATCGTTATGAACTTTGGCAGCGAAGGTTGGGCCCTGGAATATGCAGATGGTACCATCATGAACCAAGGTACTTCCGAACACATTAAAGAAGCGGCGCAAGTAGTTTCTCAATATTGTGATGTCATCGCTATACGAGCTTTTGCCGGGCTAAAGAACAAAGCGAAAGATGAGGCAGAACTAGTTTTAAACGGATTTAAAACATACGCATCCGTGCCCATTATAAACATGGAAAGTTCGGTCGCGCATCCGTTGCAGGCTTTAGCCGATGCGATTACCTTGGCCGAGCAAAACACAAAACCAAGACCCAAAGTGGTACTTTCATGGGCACCACACCCTAAGGCCTTGCCGCATGCCGTAGCGAATTCATTCGTAGAAATGGTGCAGTTGCAGGATGCCGATTTCGTAATTACCCATCCCAAGGGCTATGAGCTAAATACTGAGATAACAAAGGGAACAAAAATCGAATACGATCAAGATAAAGCTTGTGAAAATGCCGATTTTATTTATGTGAAAAACTGGAGTAGTTATTCTGAATACGGAAAAATACTGAATCAAGATAAAAGTTGGATGATGACCAAAGAGAAATTGGGCAGTGCCAAATTCATGCATTGTCTACCCGTTCGAAGGAATGTGGTTGTGGAAGATGCGATTCTTGATGGCGAACAATCCCTAGTTATTGAGGAAGCGAATAATCGAACCTACTCGGCGCAAGTCATATTAAAAAAAATCTTGGAAAGTCTTTAACATTTAAATATGACAAAAAAACTAAAGGGTAAAGTTTGCATTATTACCGGTGCAACCAGCGGAATGGGAAAGGCAATTGCCGAAACCTTTTCAAAAGAAGGGGCGAAATTAATTCTTTCTGGGCGCAATGTAGAAAGAGGAAACGCCCTAGCCCAAAAATTAGAGGATGCCGTATTTATCTCGGGAGATGTCAGCGAACCCTTGTACAACGAAAAATTGGTAAACTCGGCCATAAAAAATTTTAACAGACTAGATGTGCTTTCCATCAATGCAGGAATTCTGGGTTTGGGCAACGTAGTCGATCTTCCAGAAACCTTATGGAATACAACAATAAACACGAATCTTAGTTCAATTTTCTATCTATCAAAATACGCGATTCCACATTTACAAAAAGATAGTGGAACCATTTTAATCAATGCATCGATTGCAGCCTACAAAAGTTTTCCAAACCACCCAGCCTACTGCGCTTCTAAAGCGGCATCGGTGGCCTTAATGAAGCAAATGGCCGTAGAATATGCGCCAAAAATAAGAGTCAATGCTATTTGTCCCGGTCCCGTAGATACGCCTTTGATATGGGATTCTGCCAAAGCTTTTGAAAATCCTGAAGCGGCTGTACAAAATGCCGGAAAAGCGACATTAATGCAACGTTTGGGCACTCCAGATGATATAGCAAAATTAGCTTTGTTTCTAGTTTCTGAAGACTCCTCTTGGATTACCGGAACGGCAATGACCATTGATGGAGGAATACTGAATACCTAATATGAAATTAAACTTATCCATCGTAAAAATCGGCGGTAACGTCATTGAGAACAAAACAGAACTCTCAAAGTTCTTGTTGGCTTTTTCTCAACTGAATGACCCTAAAATATTGGTGCACGGCGGGGGAAAGCTAGCAACGGAACTCGGCAAAAAATTAGGTATCGAATCGAAATTAATTGGTGGACGGCGAATTACAGACGCCCAAAGTTTAGAATTGATTACTATGGTGTATGGTGGTTTGGTCAATAAGAATATTGTCGCAGAACTACAATCCCTGAATTGTAATGCAATCGGTCTGAGCGGCGCAGATGGTGATACGATTCAGGCACATAAACGGCCCGTAAAGGATATCGATTATGGCTTCGCAGGCGATGTTGACGGTGTCAATTCCAAAACTATAACTCAACTATTGAACGCCGGCCTAACATCTGTTTTCTGTGCTATGACCCATGATGGCAACGGACAACTGTTCAACACGAACGCTGACACCATAGCCTCCGAACTGGCTATCGGAATGAGCGATAGCTACAAAACAACCCTATATTATTGTTTTGAAAAGAAGGGCGTTTTGATGAATATAGAAGACGATGAATCAGTAGTAAAACATATCGATTCCGTATCCTACGAAAAACTATTGGAAGCAAAAGTCATTGCAGACGGCATGCTTCCCAAGATGGAAAATTGTTTTCATGCGTTGAACAAAAATGTATATCAGGTATGTATAGGTGACATCACCATGCTCGACCCAAAATCGACTTTATTTACGACCCTTACCTTATGAAAACAGAACAAGCAGTGTTGACCGAAAAGGCAATAGAATTACTAAAGGAACTGATTTCCATTCCCTCTTTTTCTTCCGAAGAGGATAAGACTGCCGATGCTATCGAGAATTGGTTCAAGGCCTTTGATATTCCGTTTCAACGCAAAATGAATAACGTCTTTGCCTTCAACAAGTATTTTGATGAAAGCAAACCAACTCTTTTACTTAATTCACACCATGACACGGTAAAGCCAAACTCGGCCTACACTAAAGATCCATTTCATCCACATACTGAAGATGGGAAGCTATTCGGTTTGGGCAGTAATGACGCAGGTGGCGCATTGGTTTCGTTGTTGGCGACCTTTACGCACTTTTATGCATCGAAAAATCTAAACCACAATATTTTAATGGTGGCCTCGATGGAAGAGGAAAACGCAGGACCGAACAGTCTAAGAGGATTGTTACCGAGCCTTCCGAAAATTGATGTGGCCATCGTGGGCGAACCCACTTTGTTGGATCTTGCGATAGCTGAAAAAGGCTTGGTCGTCTTTGATGGTGGTATAAAGGGAACGCCTTCACATGCCGCTCATCCGAATACCGATAATTCTATATACAACTCCATCAAAGTGCTGGAATGGTTTAAGAATTATAAATTCGAAAAAGTGTCCGAGGCTTTGGGAGAAGTCAAATTGACCGTTACTCAAATCAAAGCGGGAAGTCAACATAATGTGGTTCCCGCGCAGGTCGATTTGGTTATCGATGTTCGCGTGAACGATAAATATACCAATGCCGAAATCGCCGAGATTTTAAAGACAGAAGCGCCCTGCGAATTGCAAGAACGTTCATTACGGTTGAATTCATCGGCCATCGCCAAAGATCATCCGCTGGTACAATCGGGAATAGCAATAGGAAGAAAAACTTATGGTTCCCCCACCCTTTCGGATCAGGCAGCTTTAACCTGTCAGTCTTTAAAATTAGGGCCCGGGGATAGTACACGATCACATTCGGCAGATGAGTATATTTATGTAAAGGAAATCGAAGATGGGGTTGATCTGTATATTCAACTTCTTGAGGGATTTTTGAAAAATTAATATCAAAAATTAAGATTGTCCCCTTCTTGCATCCGACGAGCGATTCTGGAGCGAGAGGAATGCACAACTTTAGGGGTGTTAAGCCCAAGCTTAAAGAGACATACGCCGACATTAAACAGTTCCCCGCCTATGCGTGGAAGACAAAAACATTTATTTTTATGAAACTCTGGGACAAAGGTTTTAGTACCGATAAAAAAATAGACCACTTCACCGTGGGCAATGACCGAGAACTAGATCTATACTTGGCGCAATACGACGTAATCGCCTCAAAGGCACATGCGAAAATGCTGGGCAAAATCGGATTGTTGACCGCCAATGAAACGAATGCTTTGGTTGCCGAATTGGATAATATAGCGACATCTATCGAAAAGGGGACCTTTATCATTGGGGATTCTTTTGAGGATATGCATTCAAAAATCGAATTCCTACTTACCGATAAATTGGGCGATACCGGAAAGAAAATACATACCGCCCGGTCACGGAACGATCAGGTTTTAGTCGCCATGCATTTATATTTAAAAGATGAACTGACGGAAATCAAATCGCAGACGAAGACCTTATTCGATTTGTTATTAGATTTGGCCGAAACGCATAAGGACGTATTGTTGCCAGGCTATACCCATTTACAGATTGCGATGCCCTCTTCTTTCGGACTATGGCTTTCCGCCTATGCAGAGAGCCTTATCGATGATTTGTATTTTATTGATGCGGCTTATAAAGTGGCAGACCAAAATCCGTTAGGGAGTGCTGCCGGTTATGGTAGTTCCTTTCCGATTGACAGAACCTTTACTACAGACGAAATGGGTTTTGAAACAATGAAATACAATGTAGTCGCTGCTCAAATGGGTCGGGGTAAGGTAGAAAAAGCGACTGCCTTTGGCATGGCAAGTATTGCGGCCACCTTATCAAAGTTGGCGATGGACATTTGTCTGTATATGAGTCAGAATTTTAATTTTATCTCGTTCCCAGACGAACTGACAACGGGGAGCAGTATTATGCCGCATAAAAAGAACCCTGATGTGTTTGAACTCGTAAGGGCGAAGTGTAATAAGCTTCAAGCGGTGCCCAATCAATTGACCTTGGTCATCAATAACTTGCCGAGCGGATACCACCGCGATCTACAGCTAGTAAAAGAAATTATCGTGCCTGCTATTCAAGACATGAAGGCCTGTTTGGAGATATTGACCTTTAGTTTAAAGGAAATCCGAGTAAATACAACCATTTTGGACGACCCTAAATACGATTACCTCTTTAGTGTTGACACATTAAACGAATTCGTTCAAAACGGCCTGCCCTTTAGAGATGCCTATAAAAGAATGGGGCAAGAAATTCAGGAAGGTACCTTTACCCCAAAACGTGATATTCACCATACCCATGAGGGTAGTTTGGGCAATTTATGTTTGGAGCAGATTCGGGAGAAGATGGAAAGGCTTTTCTAAGAGGGCTTAAAAACCATCTCGTATCGTAGTGTCAACTGCAAATTTTCTAAAATATAATACGTTTGTCGTATCGTTTCTTTCAGCCTGAATCCAATCGCCCATGTCTTGCGTTGTAAATTGGCTTTGATGGCACTTAAAGGAAGTAAAGGCGAGCTCCTCATCCTCAGCACTGAACTCAATCTTAGTATGCAACAAATCGGGGTGTGCCCAACCGAGGCCCCAAGCTGCAGGAAATTTCTTGGTCTGTTCCCTTGTCCATGCGAAATGGTAGAGGTCGATTTTATCGACCAAATTTTCGCGTAACAAAATTTCTGTAGTCAACAACCCCACCATTCGATGGTCAGGATGTCCCGTATCTCCATCCGGGCCAAAAGTCAAAATGACTTCAGGCTGAAGCTCTGAAATTTTTTCGGCAATTCGTTCTTTCAGTTGGGCCACTTCTTCATAAAAATTATGGTTACCGTTCAGACCGAGGCCGTCTTTGGCTTCTAAAAAATGAGGCGGATTGATACCCAATGCTGCACATGCGCATTCCGTTTCAAGCTTTCTCACTGCTATTAGGGAATCTCCGGCCGGTAGACCCGCATGGTCAGTGACCCCATATCGGCCATCGGTCGCCACAACCAAATGTACATCTGAAATCAAAGCGTATTTGGCCAAGGCTGGGCCAATAGTAGTCTCATCATCAGGATGCGCAAAAATGGCCATTATGGTTTTTGGGGGGGTACTTTTCGATAAGGCTTCCTTCTCCGCTTCTTTTTGGCTGGACGATGGTTTACACCCACAGACCAAGGTCAGTAGAATAACAAGGCCAAATAATTTGTCAGTATTCATTTTTAATGATATTTTCTTATTCCAAACGACTTGAATTATTCTTTTCCTGTAATGGTTCATATGGTTAAAGTTACTAATTTCGAACCTTTAGTAACGTTGTTTCAAACCATCCAATGCAAAATCAATCAACAAGGTATTTCGCCCTCTTATTAACAATCCTTTTTCCATTGGGTAATTTTATAATTGCCCAAGACCAGTACCAAAGAAATCCCTCAGCCGATGTGCAGGGCTATATTTTTAACCTGACACTTAACGACAACAACAATCAAATCAAAGGGGAAGCCCAGATCACTGTAGACTTTAAAAACGAAGTAAATGAATTTGCCCTTGACCTTGTCGGTAAATCCGAAACTTATGGTATGGAAGTGACCAACATTTTTGAAGGCGAAAGCTCGGCCAATTATACCTTCGAACAAAATAAAATTAGAATCGTACCGACTGCTTCAGAAGTCAAAACCAGAACTTTTAAAATCGAATACAGCGGAGTTGCAGAACGGGGTTTGGTCATCGATACTACAAAATTCGGGCAGCGCTCTTTCTTTGGAGATAATTGGCCCAATTTGGCGCGGCACTGGCTCCCTTCTGTAGACCACCCCTATGACAAGGCCACTATAGAATTTCGCATTACGGCACCCGACCATTACGATGTAGTCGCTACCGGAGAAAAAATAGAAGAGAGTAGTCTGGGTAACAGCCTGAAACTGACCACTTATAAAGAACCGGCTCCCGTTGCAATGAAGGTGGTTACCATCGGGGTAACCAAATTCGCCAGCATCTTGTTAGATGAGGTTTATGATATTCCCGTTACGGCTTGGGTCTATCCTGAAAATCGGTTAGATGGATTTTCAGATTACAGCGTAGCGACTAATGTACTAAAGTATTTTATCGACAATGTTGGCCCATATTCCTATGCGAAACTAGCCAATATGCAAGCCAAGACACAGTGGGGCGGTCTTGAGAATGCGGGAACCATCTCATATTTCGAAAATTCCGTTAACGGAAAAAACGAGGTCGAAGGCCTGATTGCCCATGAAATAGCACACCAATGGTTCGGTAATTCGGCCAGTGAAAACGACTGGAACCATGTTTGGCTCAGCGAAGGTTTCGCTACCTATTTTGCTATTTTATATCAAGAAAGTGCCTACGGTGATGAAAGACGAAAGGAAGAATTGGCCCTTGACCGAAAACAGATAATGGAATATTATAAAAGGAAACCCGCGCCTGTTGTAGACCCTACCATTACCGATCCAATGAAAGTATTAAGCGTATACACCTACCAAAAAGGGGGTTGGGTATTAAATATGCTGCGCCACAAACTGGGTGATGAAACTTTTTGGAAGGGCATACGCACCTACTACAAAACTTTCCAAAACTCCAATGCCATGACTGCCGATTTTCGCAAGGTCATGGAAGCGGTTTCTGGTGAAGATTTGGAAGCTTTTTTTGAACAATGGTTGTTTGCTAAAGGGCATCCTGAAATCAAGTGGAGCTGGAGCTATAAAAAAGGTAGAGTGGAAATCGTACTAGAACAGCAACAAGACCGCCTATTTCAATTCCCTTTAGAAATTGGTATTATTGTAGATGGCAAGACCATCTTAAAAACGATAGAAATAGATGAACAATCTAAAACCGTTGAAATGGAGGCCGCATCTCGACCAGAAAGGGTTACTTTAGACCCAAACCTATGGCTTTTGTTCGAGGATAAAAAGTAGGGTGAGCAACTACTCCTAAAACTATTAACATCTGTCCATTTACCGTAGAATTGATACCTAGTAGACAAGGCTAAAACCCAAAACTTGGTAGAAAATCGTTAAATATATCACTTTGCTGTTCTTTTTTTTAGAAAAGCTGCATGATTATATACGTGTTTTTTCGATTGAGATTTAGTCTTTAAATTTATAAATCACATCCTAATTATCGATATTCTTAAAGAATATTCTTTCTTTTTATAGTAACTTTAAGGACAACCTTTAAATCGAGCGTTATGACGAAGCATCATATTTACTGGTGGAACCTTGAAAACCTTTTTGATATCGAGAACTCTCCCAGACGGAGCGAATTTTTAAACAAAAAATTAAAAAGTGAATTGGTAGGATGGACAAGAGAAGTTCTAAATAAAAAAATAGATAACCTAGTCTCCATAATCTCAAAATTCAACAGTAATAATGGGCCTGATATCTTCGGTGTATGCGAAATTGAAAACGATTTTGTCATCGAATTACTTATTGAGAAAATCAATATTTCTTTGGGCAGGACCTACGATTTTTTGATTTCAGAAGATACCGATAAAAGGGGAATAGACACAGCCTTGATTTTCGACAAAGATAAATATGACCCGGTCGGGGAGACGTTCAGTCTTAGGATAATAAAACGAAATTCGACAAGAGACTTATTTCAAGTGCACCTCAACACGTTAGCGGGAAATAGACTAATCATAATACTTAATCATTGGCCTTCACGCTCGGGAGGCGAACAATATAGTGAGCCATACCGTATCATGGTTGCCGAAAACCTTGCTTATTGGATTGAACGGATTCATGAGGAACAAGATCCACTACAAGATTCCGATGCTTCTATACTGCTTATGGGCGATTTTAACGACAACCCGTATAACCGCTCCTTGGTTGATTACCTAATGGCCGTTAATAATAGGGCACTGGTGAAAAGTAGCAGAACTACCAAAAAGTACATGTACAATTTAATGCACCGATTTTTAGATGACCAAATAGGAACATACGTATTCAATACAAACCTGAATATTCTGGACCAGTTTATCGTGTCGAAGAGCATTCTTTCGGAGGTAGCTGGAGTTCCCTTTGATATCAGCACCGTTGATATAATCAAATATCCAGAAATTGTTAAGGGAAGCTATAATACACCAGTCAAATTCGGAAGACCTAAAAATAAAGATTACCACCCAGATGGATTTAGTGATCATTTGCCTATTTCCTTGGTACTGAACGAAGCAAATCCTGCAACCTGATGCGGTAGACTTAAATTACAATGCCTTCTCCAAATCTACCGCCTGATGTAATTTTCCATTCTGATAATACCAAAGGGAAAGCCTCTTTGAAATGTGGTGTCCATTAGCACTTCAAATGATGAAAATTAACTTTCTTAAAATTCAGCTATTATCAATTTGAATGCAGGGTTAAAAATCACACAAATCAGAATTTTGATTGTACCAACTTTACTCTAAATTCTGAAAACTGTTTATTTATCAATCCAGGAAATTTCTTTTATAAAACTGGGCTGTTTAAAGATTCTACCATTAATCCGTGTTGGTTCACACCAATCATTGCAGCATTCACAGCAAAAATTTTTCTCCTCTATATGCGACTTCTATTTTTGGTCAACCTACAATTATAAATTTCACTGCGCCCAAATCATGAGAAAAATAATTACCCCAGTCTTATCTTGTTTGGTTATTGCCTGTAGTTCCGACATGGAAGACATAACGGTGGACGAATTTTCCGAAGAAACTCCCAAACAAAAATTACTTGATGCAACTGCAAACAAGGCTCCTATTATAAATTCGCAAGCCTTTTCGATTGCAGAACATTCAAAAGAAGGTATCTCCATTGGCTTTATTAAGGCTTCCGACGTCGATGGCGACGAAATCACGTATACCATAGCATCTGATGGAGACGTTACCCTAGATGAAAATACAGGTGAGCTAAAAGTCGGCACCAATCTTAAGCTCGAGTTTGAAGCTGCCCAAAATCTAGAATTTATAATTTCTGCCTTCGATGGAAAAACCATTACTGACAAAGAAATCAACATAACCGTTCAAGACGTAGATGAAACCTCTATATTAACTGAAGACCAAAAATAACTTATCACCTATTTTCAACACCTGCTTTTTTGGAAGGGAGCCAGCAATAGCTCCGTGAAACTCAGCCAAAAATGGGGAAGCGCCATGAAGCTGTATCTCGATGGAGCCATTTCTGAAGAATTCAGGGCTACCGTAGAAAGTGTAATTGCACAATATAATGCACTGACCGTTGATGGCGATTTTAGTATCTCATTGGTCGAAAATTCATTCGATGCCAATGCAACCCT
>CAZRIE010000012.1:0-16090 GCA_964600075.1 uncultured Flavobacteriaceae bacterium | reverse complement strand
ATGGCGATTTTAGTATCTCATTGGTCGAAAATTCATTCGATGCCAATGCAACCCTGTTTTTTGGCACAAAAGAAGATGTGGAGAATTTTTGGCCCGATATGTACGAAGAAATCAAAGGCCGCAACTACGACGGCTTTGCGATGACCCCATCGGCAAATTCTATTTTGACCTCTACCCGTATATGGATTTCCAATCCGATAGAGGCGCTATTTAAACACGAACTGGGCCACGCCCTTGGTTTTGGACATTCCAATAAATGTGAAGATGAGAATAGCTTTCGATGTTCTCAAATTAGCGCCAATAATCATTTTTTAGCTGTCGAAGAAGATATAATCCGCATATTATACCATTCGCAGATGCCTGCAGGTCTGTCAGAAACCGAAATCGCGATGGTTTTAGCCAACCTGTTCCTCAATGACCGGAAGTAAAGATATCTAAATGCCGAAACCGAGCCGATTCTTGGCGGTGTTTTCTTTACCGAATTCTTAGAAAGAAAGGCATAACATGATGAATTGAATTCATCGCACTTCCGTTTAATCTACCATTACAAAATGGTTTTAAAATGTTTTTTCTTGGGGAATACACACGGACCAATGAGTTGCGTCTTTGTAAACGGCTTCGCTTAGAATGACCGAAATCACTTTATCATTCCCAAATTCACCACCTCCTGATCGGTCAGGTAGCGCCAATGACCACGGGGTAGGTCTTTTTTGGTAAGACCTGCATAAACGACGCGGTCGAGTTTGACGATTTCATATTCCAACGTCTTGAAGATATTCGCCACAATATTGCTTCGGGTACTAAAGATTTCCATGCCCACTTGGGTTTTTGGCGCGTTATCGACAAAACTGACATCTTGCACTTTAACAACCTTCTCGTCAACGACCAACCCTTCTTGAATTTTTTTAAGGTCTGCACTTCTAAGCGGTTTGCTGAGCTCGATATGGAATATTTTACGAAGTCCGTTTTTTGGGCTGTTAAGACGCTTGGTTAATTCACCATCGTTCGTGAACAACAAAAGCCCGGTGGTATTCTTGTCTAATTTACCCAGAGGTTTCAATTCGGTCTTAGAGGCTTTTGATATCAGACCTATAGCGGTACGCCTACCCCTTTCGTCACGGCCGGCAGTAGTAAAATCTTTGGGTTTGTTTAAAAGCACATATTCCCTTTTTATGGGATTCAGCAAACGACCGTCGAATTTTACCTCATCGCTCAATTTCACCTTATACCCCATTTCAGTAATAGGCTTCCCGTTCACGGTAACATTACCGGCAGTAATATAGATATCGGCCTCACGACGCGAGCAAACACCTGAGTTGGCTACATATTTGTTCAACCGGATCAGATTGGGGTCACTTGACTTTTGGGTATTTCCACTATTTTTTATTGGGGCATTTCCCTTAGATTTGCTATTTCTGCGAAACGTTCCGCCTTCTCTGCCCGATGCCCTTCGATCGCCATCGGAATTTGCTCTACTTGATGACTTCTTCCCTTTACTAGACTCCGATCTACTCATATCACCCCTATTTTTTGCAAAGGTAGCAAAGGGTTTTGGATGTGGCGGCAATCGAAGCCGTTAATCGGTTTCATAAAAGATTACTTGATGAAACTAGTAAAAGCATACTGAAATAAATTCAGTACGGGTGGAAAATGGCGGTAGCGCTTTACCAACTAAAAAAAAATCATCATAGTGCCTTAAAAATATCATTTCATAAAACCGATACCGAGGACAATAACCTGAAGTACGCACCGAATATTCAACTGGAATAAGCTAAGAAACAATTCAATCCTCAAACTCCACGCTAGACTGCCTTACCCGATTTATTGTCAACTTAATAACATCAGGGCGTGAGTAATGCCCAACTGGATCAAAGTTCTGACGTTCTTCGTAGACGCGATTGAAATCTAAAGTGTTATAAATAAGACCTTCTTTATGTAGAACAGGTTCAATAATCCATTCCCCATCGGAACCTGCAATTCAAGATCCACCTTTGGCCAATACCTTGGGTGCCTATTCAAGTATTTTATCAATGTGGGGGGGGGTATTCGGAAAGTCTTCCTTTTTCATCAGCGAAGAGACTGAAGTCAAAAAACTTCACGATTCACGAGCTATGAACCGGGTTATATTTTTAGTGTTATGATCGCTTCCGGGCCAAACCGCGATGTTTGAATTTTCACCTTGACCGTAGAGTGCTGTTCATGGTAAAGGCATCCAATTTTCCCAACAATTGAGTCCGCCAACGGTAAATTCTTTCAGCGGGTGCACTTGTAATCCGTTTCCGTCGCCTGGCGCCCAGGTCAGACGCTCATCGTAGGTCGGTTGTAGTTTTCGATGTACCGATTTGATTTCTCCATTCGTATTAATATGGACCAAAGAACAATAGAGACTGTGCTCTCCCCTATTCTTAGCGCGTTCGATAATACCCAAATATATAGCTATGTTGTGCTTTTTGGCAAGTTCTTGAACACGTAGCAATTCCCCAACTTCGATTTGAACTGCATTTCGTACATAATGGGCATGAATCTCCTTATTTACTTTTGAATCCCATGCGGCACCATCGGTCAATGCTAACCAAAAAGTGTAACTAGGCAAGAATGCTTCCCCAAAAACGATGAGTTCCACTTTTTTATTGGCAGCTTTCCAAATTGTATTTTCAATTTTTTTAGGGTGGAAATCTTATTCGACCAAATCGGGGATATTTGTGCTATGGCTACTTTTAACATGCTTTTGCTCATAGTATACGGTTGAGAACAAGGTCAACATCGATTAACAAAATACTGAAAACACCTATAACAATGATGAGTTTGATAATGTTATGAAGCCCTACGTAATGTAGTTTGGTTCTCGATTTCCATAGCATTATGGTAAACAAAAGAAGCAATACGATGCATCCTAAAAAATAAATATACATATAACCTACATCAAAATAGTTGATCAATAGTAAAGCAGGAATCAAGGTCAACAACACTAGAATACAAATACAAATTTTAGAAAATCGCGCACCATACAATACAGGAACAGTCTTGTAGTTCTGTGCCATATCACCGGCAATATTTTCCAAGTCCTTTATCATTTCTCTGGCCAATATCAACAGGAAAAGAAAAATCGCATGTACGAAAATTACCGTCTCGAAATTTTTATAGTAAACGAACACCGCAAAGAAAGGGGCAATCGCCAAAGTAGCGGAAACGAAATTGCCCACAAAAGGTACTTTCTTCAACTTGTGCGAATAAAACCAAATACCAAAAATATAGGCCGAAAAAAAAAGCACCGCTTTAAAAGAAACGTAGCTGGCCGCAAAGACTGCCAAAAAATTGAGCATAAAATAGGTGGTCAGTTTAAAACGTTGACTAACCAATCGATCTAACATACTCTTTCTAGGTTTATTGATCAAGTCTTTCTCGGCATCGTAAAAATTATTGATGATATAGCCACTTGCGATAACAAGACCCGAGGCCACTACAATCAAAAAAAGATTGAGATCTAGGATTACTTTACGTAACGGAAAATTAGGGGACAATATGTAAATGGAAGCCAAATACTGCGCCAAGGCAACCATTAAAATATTATAGCCTCGCACCACAGAAAACAGACTCAATAACTTTAAAAGCAAGAGTTTGTTTTTTCTGCTCAACATGTTTTAGAAAATTGTACTAGAAGTTATAAACGACTTCTAACTTGTAGCCGTTCAAAGCATTTTGGGCCTTTTCAAAATCTTGGGTAAAGCCCAGAATATAACCGCCCCCACCAGAACCACAGAGTTTTAGATAGTACTCGTTGGTATCTATTCCTCGTTTCCAAAGTTCATGGAATTTTGCAGGAATCATCGGCTTGAAATTATCGAGCACCACATGCGAAAGTTGTTTCAAATTTCCGAAAAGTGATTTTACGTCTCCGTTCACAAAATCTTCGACACAGGCATCAGTATGTTTGATAAACTGGTTCTTCAACATATTCCGGAAACCTTCTTGCTTCATTTTTTCCATAAAAAGCTGTACCATCGGCGCGGTTTCGCCGGTCGAACCACTGTCTAGCAAGAATACCGCACCCTTGCCTTCGGTGTTCTGGGACGGAATACTCGTAGATTCGATATTGTTTTTTGAATTAATAAGGATCGGAAGGCTTAAATAGCTGTTCAATGGATCTAAACCAGATGATTTGCCATGGAAAAAAGATTCCATTTTACCAAAAATAAGTTTTAATTTGAGTAATTTTTCACGGGTCAGATTTTCGAGCACCGTTACTTTATCATGGGCGTATTTGTCATAGATAGCGGCGACGAGTGCACCGCTACTACCAACACCATAACCCTGCGGAATGGAACTGTCAAAATACATGCCCGAGGCAATATCGGTCTTTAAAGTATCGAAATCAAAAGAAACGAGTTTAGGGCTGTTCTTTTGTAACATCTCTAGATATCCTTCGAATTCCCTTAAGCTTTGATTCGATTTTTTGGCCGATTCAGATGGATTTTCATCGGTCTTCAAAGCACCCTTAAAAAAGTTATATGGAATGGAGAGTCCTTTGGAATCTTTGATGATTCCGTATTCTCCGAAAAGAAGAATTTTCGAATAAAACAAGGGTCCTTTCATATGGTAATTGCATTATTTTACATTGCAAAGATACGAATTTTTGATTTGAAAAAACGACTATGTGGTCTGTACCACCGCCAATAAGCCATGTATCAGCGTTTCTTCGCCCCAATACCTAATTGGTCGCAGATATGTTGTCCGTTTTCACAATACCCAAGCAGTTCGGTTTTGATGAATTTATAAACCTCATCCTTTTCGTTCTCGGGATAAAGCACATGAACATTTGCACCGGCATCTAGGGTAAAGCAAACATTGGTCTTTGAAATTTTTCGAAAAGCCCATATTTTATTTATGATTTCAAGCGTATTCGGTTTCATCAATATAAAATAAGGCTGACTGGTCATCATCATAGCGTGCAAGGTCAATGCCTCACTTTCGACGATTTTCACAAATTCGTTTAAATTTCCTCCGGTAAAAATCGTTTTAAGTTTTGTCAGATTTTCATGCGCCTGATCGAATCGCTGATTTGCGAACGGATGATTGTACATTAAATCGTGACCAATAGTACTGCTCACCTGCTTTTGACCCTTGTCGACTAGCAGGATGGTATCTTGGTAGTTTTTAAATACATTATGTACTTTATAAGGGTACTTAATTGCGTAAAGATTAGAACTGCCCGGAGTATTTTCATGATGGCCCCATTGCGCTATATCGCCCTCAATACTGCGGCAGGCACTACCTGAACCAAGACGGGCCAAAAAAGACGCCTTCTTTTTGAAAAACATAGTATCCATTTCTGGGATAAGCTCCTTTTCCAAATCCATCAAACAAAGGGCAATTGCCGACATGCCGCTAGCCGAAGACGCTATGCCACTGCTATGGGGAAACGAATTGGAAGTCTCAATAATAAAATGATAGCTCTTTAAAAAGGGAATATACTTTTCGATACGTTTAAAAAAGGTCTCGACCTTGGGCCGAAAACCTTCCTTAATCTCTCCTTCAAAAAACAATTCGAATGAAAAATCATGTGCCTTTTTTTCCAGTTTTGCATAGGAAAGTGAAGTGGTCGTAGTGCATACGTCTAATGTGAAACTTACAGAAGGATTAGCCGGAACTTGATTTTCTCTTTTCCCCCAATACTTGACCAATGCAATATTGCTGGGCGATTTCCATGTCGTTTTTCCGGAAGCTTTAAGTTCAGCGTATGATGAAGGAATAAAGTCTTTTTCGGTCATTGCAAAATCTATTTTGTGCAAAGATAGTTTTTAAGCAGATTGTGATACGCTCCGATCAAATAAATCACTATTTTAGGAAGAAATACACCAGCCAAATTGAAAAAAAAACTTAAATATATTGCCTATGCGGTCTGCATTTGTGTAGTTATCGGTTTTCTAACAAGTTTTGCCACTCAAAGTTCGGTAAACGACTGGTACCTTACCCTTAATAAACCTAGCTTCAACCCACCCAACTGGATTTTCGCACCAGTCTGGGCTCTTCTTTACATTCTGATGGGTATTGCCGCCGGCATTGTCTGGGGCAAAGGGCTACATCATTTATTGGTCAAGACGGCCTTGTACCATTTTGGGTTTCAATTGCTTCTAAATGCGGCCTGGAGCATTGTTTTCTTTGGCCTCAAAGAACCCTTTTGGGCTCTTATAGTCATTATTTCTTTGCTGATTCTGCTTGTACTAACTATCCATTGGTTCAAGGTGGTCAGCAAGGTCGCCGCCCTCTTGTTGTTGCCCTATCTTTTATGGGTATGTTTTGCGACGGCGCTGAATTATAAAATATGGGAGATGAATTAGGTTTAAGGGGTTTCTTGTTTCAGGTTCGATACCGACTTGAAACTCGAAACTATTATTTTGATATTTCCAGCAACTTCATCATCGTTCTATAATTGCGTGTGGTTGCCTCAACCATTAGTTTTCTTTCAATAAGGTTGTTATTGAGTTTGGCTTTACCATAACCATTTTGGCAAAGAAGATAGACACAGTCTTTAGTTATAAAAAAATGTTCGTTTTCGAAGGTTAGCTGCTGAAACGCATCAACTAGTTCTCCTCGAGGGGTATTTTTTAGTAAAACAAAATAGACTTCCTTGCGTTCGAGAGCTTCCGAATCAGTATATGGGTTTTGTTCCAATATGCTTTCAAAATCTCTTTTAGATTTTACCAGCACCGGAACGTCAAAACCAAATACGTCTTGAATACCGGTTTTGATTCTTTTCTCTAAAATACCCTTATCCGTTTCAGTAGCGCCAAAGGCGATGTTACCACTTTGGATATAGGTCATCACATTTTGAAACTTTAATTTTTCAAGCAAAGCCCTAAGCTCGGCCATGGGCATTGCCTTCTGTCCGCTTACATTGACACCCCTAAGTAACGCAATAAAGTTTTTCATCACTATGAACTCGTAATAGCCTGGGCCACTATATAGCCACCCGTCCATGCATTTTGAAAATTGAATCCCCCGGTAATGGCGTCCACATCAATCACCTCTCCGGCAAAGTACATGTTTTTAAGCTTTTTACTTTCGAAGGTCTTAAAATTGATTTCCTTTAGAACAATGCCTCCGGCGGTCACAAATTCTTCTTTAAAAGTACTTTTACCCTCAATTTGCAGTTCGCACTTGGTTAGTTGGCCAACCAATTTTTCTAATTGTATTTTTGTTACATCGGCCCATTTATCGGTTTCTGCAATACCTGACGCCCGTACCAATTTCGTCCATAGACGTCTGGGCAAATCTACTGCTTTCGTGCGAAACACTGTTTTTTTGGCCTCAATGGTCTTGATTTCCATGAATAAGCCTAAAACGCCTTCAAAACTATAATCCGGCAGCCAATTGACCCTTATCTTGAAACGGTAGCCCATACCGTTCAATAGTTTAGCGCCCCAAGCCGATAATTTTAAAATTGCGGGACCACTTATACCCCAATGGGTTATAAGTACCGGCCCCTCGGAGGTCATCAAAGGTGGTCTCTGATTTTTGCTTTTTAGTAGTATGCTGATTTTTGCATCATTAGGTCGTTGTTCAAGCACATCGACTCTCGCAGAAGTACTCACCCCCGGAATACCAGCAATACGTATATCCTTACAATTAAATGTGAATAAAGAAGGTATGGCAGGTTCGAGGTTATGTCCTAGCTTTTGTAAGATCTTCCAGATTTTTGGATTGCTTCCCGTTGCAACTACTATTTTTTTACAGCGGTACGTATTCTTAATTGAAGTTATCTGCCACCCGTTCTCCTCATGTTCAAGTTCAAAAGGTTCAATACTCGTTACCGTACTATGCCTAAATACTTTGACACCTAGTCTATCGGCTTCGTTCAAAAAGCAATCGATAATGGTCTGTGAAGAATTGGAGACGGGAAACATACGTCCATCCGCCTCGATTTTCAATGTAATTCCCCTTTTCTCAAAAAAAGCTACCGTATCACCGCTGCAGTGCGTGTAAAACGGACCTAAAAGCTCCTTTTCACCTCTGGGGTAGTTCTTAACAAGTTCTTTCGGGTCGAACTCCGCGTGGGTAACGTTACAACGACCACCACCTGAAACCTTGACTTTACCCAGCACTTCTTTTCCACGTTCCAAAATCGCTATCTTGAGGTCGGGTCTGGCTTCAGCGATATGAATGGCCGTATAAAAGCCTGCCGCACCCCCACCGATAATGATTACGTCGAACATTATTTTACACGTTCTGGGTAGTTGGTTATGATACCGTCAACTTCGAATTTTTTCATTATCAAAATATCTTGAGGTTCGTTGACCGTCCACGGGTAAATTTTAAATCCGGCCTCTTTTAAGGCAAGACTATTGGCTGCCGTAAGGTTCTTAAAACTGGGGTTGATAGCTTCCGCATTCAATTCGTTAGCTATAGGAATTGCGTCTAAGGGATCCTCACCTGTCAAAATCGCAAGAGGAATGGAATCGTTAAACTTTCGCATCTCGCGCAGTTCGTCCCATTTGAAACTGGAAATGATAAAATCGGTCAACTTCCATCCCTTGTCTTTTGCATATTCATTAACGATCGTATTGACATCTTTGGCGGTGTTCGCTCCTTTAAGCTCAATATTTAAAAAGGTCTTCGCTTCCATAACATCAAGCACCTCTTTTAAGGTCGGAATTTTATGTCCACCTTCGACGGTCAGTTTTTTCAAATCGGAAAGGGAATAGGATTCGATATTACCTTCTCCATCGGTCAGTCGTTCTACGGTATCATCATGAAAAACTACGATTTCACCGCTTTTGATTTTAAAAACGTCGATTTCAATCATGTCAACACCCATATCCATGGCCTTTTGAACAGATATCAACGTGTTTTCGGTTTCATGGCCCATGGCACCACGGTGACCTATGACCAATGGTTTTTTTCCTTCCATACAACTTGATGTTAGTAGTATTGATAAAATAATTAATATTGACACCCTTCCCATAAAAAACTAGTTTAGTCTAAAAATATAAGATTCCAACGGATTAATATCGACCCGAAATGTTCCGATACCGTTTTCTACATTCAGTATTTTATCACTTCCGAATAAAACGTCGGTTATCGCATGCTTTCCTTCGGATAACTGCCATTTTTTGATGACCTCCCCAGGGATTTTCAGTTCGAACCCGAACCAGTCGTTCGCATCGAAATTAGAAACGACAATTAACTTTTCTGAATCTGACCATCGCACATACGAAAGTACATGATGGTTATAGTATTCCGTATGCTCTCTATTATAAAAGTGTATATCCTGATATTCGCCCATCAGGGCATCGCTTGTGATGGTAAAATTTAGCAACCGTTTATAGAAATCGCGCAAGGCTGACTCTTCGTCAGAAAGTTGCCCACCATCGAATTTTTTGCCGTTCATCCAACGCTGATGATGCGGCACGCCGATGTAGTCAAAAATCGACGTACGGGTCGGACTACCAAAACCGGCGCGTTCGGTTGCAGGTTCGCCGACTTCTTGACCAAAATAGATCATTACCGGAGCGGTCGTCATGGTTGCCGAAACAACCATTGCAGGCTTTCCTTTCTGGGCATCACCGGCAAAATCAGGGCTCGCGATACGCTGCTCGTCGTGGTTTTCCAAAAAATGGAGAAGATGGTGTTCGATATCTTGGGTACGCTTTTTAACTACTGGAATATGATCGGTCCATCCACGGCCTTGCATGATATGTTTTAAGGAGTCGTACATCTCGACTTTGTCGTAGAGATAATCCATTTTTCCTTTTCGGATGTAATTTCGGTACTCATCGGGATTATACACTTCAGCCATTAGAAAGGCATCTTCATTTTTTATCTTGATGTGGGAATTCATGTAGCTCCAAAATTCAACAGGCACCATTTCGGCCATATCATATCGGAAACCGTCGACCCCCATATCTAGCCAATACAGCGCAATATCCTTGAATTTAATCCAAGAACTGGGTACCGACCTGTCTTTCCAAAATTGATAATGCGCTTTAAAATTTTTGCTATCATAATCATCGGGAAGCATAACAAAATCATAGGAGCCATCTGGGCGTACCCCGTAGTTGATTTTTACGGTTTCGTACCAATCGTTGAAATCGGGCCGTACTAAACGCGAGCCGTTGCCCGTCCATTTGGCAGGATTTTCAACAAATCTTCCATCCCTTGAATTGTGCACTTCGCCTCCTAAGGGCATATATCCATTACGCCATTCGGGTACTTGAAAAGCTTCCTTAGGTATGTAGTAAAAATTATTGCTACGAGCATATTCCACCGAAGTATCATCCGATACGCCAAACGGTTCGTAGCCCTTGGGCGTTGATTGCCCTTCATAATTACGGGCCACATGATTGGGTACAATATCAATAAGTAATTTGAGGTCGGCTTTGTGAGTGCGGTCAATTAGCGCCTTGAATTCCTCCAACCTATTTTTTGGGTTCTCAGCTAGATCAGGGTTCACGTTATAATAATCCTTTACCGCATAGGGTGACCCTGCCCGACCTTTTACTACATCGGGGTCATCGTTCGAAATACCATATTTAGTGTAGTCGGTAATAAGTGCATGATGCGGAACGCCCGTATACCAGATATAGGTTACCCCTAAGCTTTTGATTTCTTCCAAAGCATTTACGGTAAGATCGGAAAATTTGCCTACACCGTTCTCCTCCAATGTGCCCCAGGGTTTGTTCGTCGTGTTGGTGTTTCCGAACAATCTTGTAAAGACTTGGTAAACGACCTCTTTTTTATTCCTATTTTCAGCTAACATTTTATTTTCTTTCTTTTGTGGCGAACAGCCTAACATCAATATCGACAATAAAGCGACTATTTTACGCATGACACTCCATTATAATTTTGACTTTTGATAGGCTATGAAACCTCGGCAGCTTTATTCGGGTGCAAAACCACATTTTGGCCATTGACAAGAATCAACATATCGTCTTTACCGTTTAGTAAAAACTTAGTTTTTTCTTTGCTTACGGTGATCTTTACTATTTGATTTCTAAAATTAATTTTGAAGGAATACGCTTCCCACTGTTCAGGAATTCTTGGTATAAAGGATAATTTATCGTTCACTACCCGCATACCTCCGAAGCCTTCTACGATACTCATCCAAGTACCGGCCATTGAGGTGATATGAAGCCCTTCCTCTACCTCTTTATTGTAGTCGTCCAAATCTAGGCGCGAGGTCCGCAAATAGAACGTATACGCCTGTTCCATACGGTTCAATTTGGCAGCCTGAATACTATGCACACAGGGAGATAACGACGATTCATGAACCGTAAAAGGCTCATAGAAATCGAAATGTCTTTTCAAATCTTCGGTAGTAAAATGGTCTTCGAAGAAGTAAAAGCACTGCAAGACATCTGCCTGTTTGATATATGGCGAGCGTAAAATTCTGTCCCAGCTCCATTTTTGATTGATCGGCCGTTGCGCCTTCGGAAGGTTTTCAGCCGTAATCAATTCTTTATCCAAAAAACCATCTTGTTGCAAGAACACCCCCTCTTCATCGGAATACGGAAAATACATATTGTCAGCTACTTTTTTCCATTTCGCTACTTCGGCATCGGTTAATTTGGTCTTTCCTATAACGCGTTCATAATCGTCTTGATACTCATTGCCTACCTTGTGTAATTGTTTAATACCGTAATCGATACACCATTTGGCCAAATAGTTTGTGTACCAGTTATTGTTGGCATTGTTCTCATACTCATTGGGGCCCGTCACCCCAAGAATAACATATTTATTTTTATCCTCCGAAAAATTGGCCCGCTGATGCCAAAAACGAGCAATACCTATAAGGACCTCCAGCCCCATTTCAGGAATATAACTATAGTCACCTGTAAAACGGTAGTAGTTGAAAATAGCAAAGGCAATAGCGCCGTTACGGTGTATTTCTTCAAAAGTGATTTCCCATTCGTTATGGCACTCCTCACCGTTCATGGTTACCATTGGATACAAGGCAGCCCCGTTCGAAAAGCCCAACTTTTGGGCATTCTCGATGGCCTTTCCCAAATGGTTGTATCGATATTTAAGAAGGCTTCGGGCCACTTTTTGGTCTTTCGTAGCCATATAAAACGGAATACAGTACGCCTCGGTATCCCAATAGGTACTGCCGCCATATTTCTCGCCCGTAAAACCTTTGGGGCCAATGTTCAATCGGGAATCTTTACCCAGATACGTTTGGTTCAATTGGAAAATATTAAAACGGATGCCTTGTTGAGCCGCGACATCGCCTTCAATGGCAATATCACTCATTTCCCAAATTTTGGCCCATGCTTCTTTTTGTTTTTCCAAGAGCGCCTCAAAACCTATTTCGCATGCCTTCTTAAGAACCTTTTTAGCAGCACTGATTAATTCAGAAGTCCCGTGATTTCGTGACACCGTATAGCCACCAAATTTATGTAACGCAAAATTTTCATCTTTGCGTACTTTTTGGATATATTCATGCCCGACCCAAAATTCTTTTTTGGTTTCTGATGATTTTAGCGCCAAGGGCTTCCCATCCAATAGCAATTGCGTTTCCATAAAAGTGCAGGTCTCAAAATTGGTCTTCATCGTATGAGACTCGATAAAAGATTGGTTCTCTTCGGAAAGCACATTGGTAGTATTCCAAAATTTATCGTCCCAATTCGAATCTTCATTGGTGATGCCGCTATCCAAATAGGACTGAATTTTGATTTCCACATCTTCATTCAAGGGGGTAATCTCATAATTTATAGCACCTACCTCATCTAAATCCAAACTTAAAAACCGAGTGACCTTAATATTGATTTTTGAATTGTTGGGAAGCGTAGCTAAAAAACTACGTTGATACCAACCTTGTTTCATATTCAGCTCTCGACGAAAGTTTTCGACTTTCGCACAGGTATTCAAATCTAAAGCCTCTTCATTAATGAAGACGTTGACACCTATCCAATTAGGCGCATTCAGTACCTTGGCGAAGTATTCGGGGTAGCCATTTTTCCACCAGCCTACACGGGTTTTGTCAGGATAGTATACTCCAGCAATATAACTACCTTGAAAGGTATCACCGGAATAGCTTTCCTCAAAATTTGCACGCTGCCCCATGTGCCCGTTGCCGAGACTAAAAATACTTTCAGAAGATTTTACAAGTTCTTTATTGAAACCTTCCTCTATAATCGACCATGGGTCGGGCCTTATATAATCTTGGTTCATATAATGTTTCTTATTTCGTTCTTAAAAAGACGAATCTTTTACCTTGTGTTATTTGCATTTCGAAGTCGAAAAAAGTTTGTGAAATCATTTTTGAGTTCGACATTTGGTCCGTACGCTATTTTGAAATCAAACCATCCAAAAATTCGAGGCTAATTTCCGTAAAATCCTTGAAATTATAGTTTGCTTCAGAAAGTACTTTCGCGTCGCCTATTCCGATACTTATCATTCCCGCATTGTTTGCCGCTTGTATACCCGCTACCGCATCTTCAAAAACGATACAATTTTCAGGTTTCACGTCCAGTTTTTTAGCCGCTATCAAAAAAACTTCCGGGTCAGGTTTAGCCTTGGTAACATCATTACCATCTACCAAAACATCAAAATACGGCAATAGGTTGACCTTTTCCAAAATAGGCATGGCATTCTTACTGGCAGAACCCAAAGCAATTGGAATTTTTCTTCCTTCTAAATATTTCAGCACTTTGGGCACATCGGATAATATTTCCGTCGCATCCATTTTTTCAATATATGCGAGATAATCTTTGTTTTTTTCTGCCATCCACCTTTCGAATTGTTCATGTGAAGCGTCCACACCCCCTATTTCCAATAATATTTCCAGACAGCGTTTCCGGCTGACCCCCTTAAAAAGTTCGTTCTGTTCTTCGGTAAATTCGAAACCCAGCTCGTTCGCCAATTTTTTCCAAGCGAGATAATGGTATTTGGCAGTATCGACAATTACGCCGTCAAGGTCGAAAATAAATCCTTTCATATTTTAAGTTTCAGTTTTTTATGGATATGAGAGTAAAAAAGGTAAGGAGTTAATGCTAATCAGGTATAATCTTTGGTGCCAAAGTTCAAAAAATTAAACGAATAAACACATAAACTTTTTTAATTCAAGGTAGACCCCCGTTCGAGCAAGGTCGCTTCAACAATTTCAGTCCGAAAAGTTTTTTCTTCGTCTTCGTCGATATCGGCCTCAACCCTTTCTATTAGCATTTGTGCGGCAATTTCACCCATCCTTTCGCCATGCTGCGCAACGGTTGTCAAAGTAGGATTTGAATATTGGGATAAAAGCCCATCGGTAAAGCCGATAAATGAAATGTCTTCCGGAACATTAAAGCCTTTTCGTTGCGCTATTGTCATGCAATGAACGGCGAATATTTCATTGACGCACAAGACGGCGTCTAACCTTCGACTGTCAAAGAAAGCAGCTATCTTATCTTCATCAATTCCCACAAAAGGTAATGTTAGTTTAAGGTTTTGGTCTATAGCAATATTATATTCTTCAAGTGCCCTCTTATAACCTTCTGCTCGCTTCTGGCTAACGTTAAAATAACTTTCCGTAGTTACTAAAGCAATACGTTTTCGATCATTTTTAAGTAGCTTTAAGGTAGCCTGATAGGCAATTTCCTCGTCGTTGAGCACTACCTTATCACATTGCACCTCATCGGTCACACGGTCGAAAAGCACTAATGGAATACCCTGTTCCAAAACCTCTTTCAAATGGTTAAAGTCCCCTTTTTGTTCAGTTCCGGCCGATAGCGACATGATAAAGCCATCGATACTACCGTTCGCTAAAAGTTCCATATTAATGACCTCTTTATCGAAAGACTCGTCGGAAATACAGACGATTACATTGTACCCTTGCTTATTGGCGTACTTTTCAATGCCCCGAAACACAGTAGTAAAAAAATGGTGTACAATATCAGGAATGACTACACCTATGTTCTTAGTACGTTTGTTCTTTAGACTTACGGCAATATTATTGGGCTTATAATTGTATAGTTTAGCAAAGGCTTGTATTTTTTCTTTTGTATCGCGACTGATTTCTTCGCTATTCTTAAGTGCCTTTGAAACGGTAGAAATAGAAACCTCTAGCTCGCGTGCGATATGCTTTAAAGTAATCTTGCGTTTCAAAACCATATTATTTTCCTAGTGAAATTAATCTTAAAAAATCGAAAAGATAGGTTTTCATTTTTTTTAACAAACCAAAGTATCCAGCACCCTTTTTCTGAGCTTTTTTCAAACAAATAAAAAAATACTATCTTCGCCAAAATTCCATATCCCCCATTTTCTATCTACTTTATTAAGAATTTAATAACTAGACTATGACGGTATTCCTATTGTTGTAATTTAAAAAAGTTATTAACACGAAAACGGTTTCGTAATTTTTGAACTGGATGAAAACCTAATTTTAACATAATTTTTACATATGTTTAAGGCTTAAATTATAATCAACTCAATTTAAATTAACTATTTATGAAGATTTCACTACTAAAGAGTTTGTTGATGACCGGGGCATTTTTGTGTTTTGGCCTGATACAGGCACAAGAGGTATCGGGAACGGTTTCCGATGCCAGTGGGCCCTTGCCAGGAGCAAGTGTTGTCGTAAAAGGGACAACCAACGGTGCACAAACAGATTTTGATGGCAATTATTCCCTGACAGACGTACCAGCTGATGGTACATTGCTCATTAGTTACATCGGGTTTGCGACTCAGGCAGTTCTTGTTGATGGTCAGACTACAGTCGACGTTACTTTACAGGAAGATGCACAAGCATTGGATGAAGTGATCATCGTAGGTTACGGTAGCCAAGCTAAAAAAGAAATCACAACAGCAGTTACCAGTGTAAACGTAGAAGACTTTAACCAAGGGGTTGTTAACGATCCTACGCAATTACTTCAAGGTAAAGTGGCCGGCCTTAGTGTGGTCAACAGAGGGGGCAACCCTAACGAAGCTCCCGTTATTCGACTTAGGGGTATTTCTACAGTTGGTGGTAACCAACAGCCTTTAGTCGTTATAGATGGAATTCTAGGTGGCTCATTGGACAGCGTTGACCCATCGGATATTCAAAATATAACTGTTTTAAAAGATGGTTCTGCAGCTGCAATTTATGGTTCTAGGGCATCTGCCGGGGTAATTGTGG
>CAZRIE010000011.1:19633-72152 GCA_964600075.1 uncultured Flavobacteriaceae bacterium | reverse complement strand
GATTAAAATTTAAATTATTGCCATTTCTTGAACGCTATTGTTTCGTTGTTAAGTGCTTTTTTAAAGGCTTTTGCTATCAACCTCTCAGTCTCCGCAAGCGAATCTGAGGAAAGGAGCCATTCTTATTTAATCCTTTCTCAAGGTAAGCACCACCTTTGTTCCTGAGCCTTCAGACTCAAGATCCGCTATATACACATCAACTTTATCCTTATACATATCGTTTAAAATAGCGATTCGTTTTTTGATATTGCCCATCCCCTTAGATTTTTGTTTCTTTTGGTTTTGGGTCTTAAGTCCCGCAGATTTCTTTCGACCGATACCATTGTCGGCAATCATAATTTCAATGAATTTCCCATCTTTTTGGCTCAAATCGATATGCAAAAACCCTTTTTGCTCTTTATATCGAAGTCCGTGCCATATGGCATTTTCGATATAAGGTTGTAACAACATCGGGGGAATCTGGAAGGCCGCCACATCAATTGCTGCATCTACATTAAGCTTATAGTCGAATTTTTCAGGAAAGCGCGAATGCTCCAATTTCACATAGAGTTCCAACAATTCAAGCTCTTTGGTCAAGGGTATAAAGTCTTCTTCAGAGTTTTCGAGTACCGAGCGCATTAAAGTAGAGAATTCGCTCAGATACCGGTTAGCACTGCGTTCATCGCTCTTTGCAATATAATTATTGACTGAATTTAGCGCGTTGAAGATAAAATGCGGATTCATCTGTGACCGCAAAGATTTCAGCGCCAATAGGTTATTGGCCAATTTTTGCTGTTGATTACTGCGATAAAAGAAAAAAGTGGCCAAACCGAAAAGTATAATTCCAAAAATGAGGGAATAGATAACCCACTTTTGCCGTTTATTGGTTTCCTGTATAAGCTGCTGTTCGGTCAAAGCTAGGTCATACTTGCTCTGGGAAAGCTCCCTTTCTTGTTCGAGCCCAGAAATACGGTTCTGTTTGGTCGCGATTTCGCGATTAAATCGTGCCGCTCTTGAAATTTCCTGTTCCTTCTTTATATACAAAGTATCGACAAGGGCTACATAATCACGATAGGTTTCAAAGGCCTTGGTATAGTCGCCTTTGTATTCGAACACCTCCGAGAGCTTTCGCGTAGCATCTTTTTGCACGACAATATCATATTCTGAACCGGCCTTCTCTATACTCTCTTTCAAATACGGAATAGCCTCGTCATATTTGTCTTGGGCAATGTAGGCATTGGCAATCTTATAGTTAATGCGCTGCGCCGTAATGGAATCGGATTGGGTTAGCACCTGTTGTCGGGACACTTTCGCCTTAGGTAGTTTTTTTAGCTGGCTCAAACTATTTTTTCGGAGCTCGATTTCGGCATCATATTGACTTCTCTGATTATAAAAATCCGCTACCTTTTCTTTTTCTTGCAGCGCCCTTTGTGGGGCGAGGTCGTTGGCAAGTTTCAAAGAACTGCCGTAATAGGCATTTGCTTCGAGCAACTTATTATCCCCTGCATAGGCATCGGCTATTTTCGAGTTCAGGTCGGCCATTTTGAGAGAAATCTGATTCATTCTGGCCACTTTTAGACCTTCCTCATAAAATGTCACCGCCTTATCGATACGACCAAGACCCCGATAGGTATCGCCTAAGTTCTCATAAAGTTCGACTTTTTGGTTCGGAATCAGGATTTCGATTTTCGTCAAGGGTACCAAGACTGTCTCGGCTTCTTCAAACTCTTTGTTTAGCACATAAGCCTTCCCCAAGAGCAGCGTAGCTTTTGAAGATTTATTGGCCACCAAGGCATCTTTATAGCTCGTAATCGCTAAATCATATTGTTTGTGGTATTGGTATACTTCACCTAGGACAACAAAAGAGGCGGCCAGTTGATTTTTATTCCCACGTTTGCCCAATTCGGCAATAGATTGTGTAATAAAATCGATACTCTTTTTGATATCCGTTTTCTTATAGACAACTGCCGAGTCGAGATAGGCCTGATGCATTGACGCTTCCCTTTTAAGCATTTTGCTACGGCTGCCTATTCCCTTATTTTCTTCGGAATAGCCCTCTACCTGAACATCGACATCTTCATTGCTTTTAATGGTGTGACGTTTTGTAATAAACTCAGGACTTCTAAAAATCATGACATCGCCCACGGCGGCCTTAATGGTATAATCTCCTAGACCATTGGTCAACGTATAGGCACCTTTATCGGTCGATACCTCAACGCCCGAGATGGGTGTGCGCGTCTCTTTACCTGTAACAGAACCCTTTATTTGTAAAAGGTTTACGCTCTGTTGCACTTGTGCAAAGGTTGTAGAGTATGATACAAGCACTAGGATCAATATGTGAAGAAAATTTTGCATAATCGTATTTACACAACGTAAACTTAGCGGAATTATGCGGCACAAAAAAATTGGAATAGTCCGAAGACACTATTAAATATAGGTCTTTTGAGTACTTAACAAAGTTGAAAGACCACTTTACGCATTCAAAGTACCTCTTCACTCATTATTCGTTTTTTTAGAAAAAAGTTGGGAATACTTTTATTCCTTCAAAACTATAGTATAAACAAAAAAGCAAATTATTATGAAAAAACTCTTCGGAATCGCAATAATGTCTTTCGCGCTGACCACCTATGGTTGCGAACTGAAAGCAAAAAAAACAACGACATCGCCTATTATCGCACAGGCCTTTACTGCTGATGGGGCAGGAAAACCCAAAAACAACATCGTTAAAATCGCGCTATTATTGGATACTAGTAATAGTATGGACGGCCTCATCAATCAAGCCAAGGCACAATTATGGGACATCGTTAATAAATTTAGCCTTGCCAAATGTGGCAACGAAGCACGGCCAGAGCTACAGATCGCACTCTATCAATATGGTAACGATAACCTATCATCACGCGAGGGTTATATTCAACAAGTGCTCAACTTTAGTGGCGACCTCGATGAAATCTCTGAAAAGCTATTTTCGCTGACCACCAACGGCGGAGAAGAATATTGCGGAGAAGTAATTCACACCTCCCTAAAACAATTAGATTGGGGCAAAAATCCTGATAACCTAAAATTGATATTCATTGCAGGTAACGAACCCTTTGACCAAGGGAAATTAGATTATAAGGATGCCGCTACGAACGCCAAAGAAAAAGACGTAATCGTGAACACTATATTTTGCGGTAATTACGAGCAGGGTATCAACTCTGACTGGAAAAAGGGCGCTACCCTCACAGGAGGAGAATACATTGCCATAGACCACAACAGACAAGTAGTACATATCAATACACCATACGACGACGTCATTATCGAACTCAATTTAAAATTGAACAAGACCTATATTTCATACGGGGCATTGGGAAGTGTAAAAATGGAACAACAACTGGCCCAAGACAACAACGCCTATGAACTTGAAGAAGCCGTAGCCGTTAAGCGGACCGTAAGCAAGAGTTCTCGGCTATACAATAATCGTAAATGGGATTTGGTGGATGCTTCCGAAGAAGATTCCTTCGACATAACTATGGTCGATAAAGATGAATTACCAAAAGAACTAAAAGGGAAATCCGCCTCTGAAATAGAGGTTCATATCGCCGAAAAGAAAGCAGAACGTACCCGTATTCAAAAGGAAATTCAAAAAGCGAATGCAAAGCGGGAAGCTTACATCGCCAAAAACCAAAAAGAAGGAGAAAAAGGCGAACTGGAAAATGCCATGTTGGAAGCGATTAAAAAACAAGCTGCGAAAAAAGATTATCGGTGGGAGTAAAAGGCGCGTCGCAAAGCGCTATTTGGGAATACCGGTTATAGGCAAAAGACAGGTTTTACTGTGCTGCAGGGCAGTAACAATCGTATTTTCTTTCGGTCTGGCCGAAATCGTAGCCCAGCGTAATCTGGTGAAAGCCTCCGCTATCAAAACGGATATCGCCCGACTGGTACGAGTAGTTATAAGAAACCATAAAATTGTTGATATTGGCACCGACTATGGGCGTAAATAGCTGTAAGCGCTGTTGCCCAAAACTATCACCTGTGGCAAATTGGGTGCCGTCGAAACTTCTTCGGTACGAGAGGCCGCCCCAAATGCGTCCGAAATCTACATCTTTGTAGACTTTGGCGTTCAGGTCAATCGTTTTCTCTTCTGTGAATTCGGTCATTTGAAATAGTACAGAAGGTTCTAGCTGCCATTCTTGTCTTCCAAAAACATAACCGGCGGAAATCAAATAGCGGCGAAGATTGTCAATTACAGGTATATTGTCGTTCTCTTTTCCATAACGATACAGATTCCGCTGGCTGCTTAAAAGATTATTGATCGCAAAATGGGCATAGAATTCCATGAGGTTGTACGAAAATCCAAGGTCGAGATTGAAATAACTCTCGCTTAATTTTATACCGGCAATAGCATCATCGGGTATTATAGAACTAAATTCCGATTCATCTAAACTACTTTGTAAATAGGTCGGGCTCAAACCGAAGGAAAGCTGGTTTAGATAGCGTGCATCCCCGCCTAATCTCAAATGATGGGCATAAGTCAACTTCACCCCCGTTTGGGCATGGTAGCCGTTGGCATCGTTAAATATGATTGCACCTATCCCGCTATTACTGTCCCCAATTCTTGAATGGACATTGATGGTCTGTAAGTTGGGAGCGTCTTCTACACTGAACCATTGCATCCTTGCCGTGGCCCTTATTTTTGTACCCACGCCAATACCTGCCATTGATGGATACACCAAATAATAGTTATCCGATAAATAATCAAAATATACGGGAATTCCTTCCTGTGCAAACGACTGAAAGCCAAAAGCAATGGAGGCGAGCAAAAGCAATAAACGATGTTTCATCTGTTAATAGTAGGGATAATAGATTGTATCGGCTAAATATATTATGTGCGCTAAATATAATGTATAACGGATGAATGGTAACATTATTATGTTCGTTTTAACTTAGAAAATACTCTTACCACCCCGTAAAGCCCCAGCTTTAAAATAAAGGCAAGAGCATAGCAAAAGGATTGAAGATCCGAGATACGAAGCACCAATCAAAAGCAAAGTGCTTTTTTCTAATTTGAGCTTGACACTTGAACCTGAACTTGCACTTAATTATCGTATTTTTACCGAAAATCGTGAAACTATGAAGGAGTACAATATAACCGTCGTTAAAACTAATAACCCCACCATATTAAAGTTCGAGACCAATCATTTATTGACCAATGGCAAAAACTACGAGTTCAAAAATATAGATGAGGCCAAAAGTTCGCCACTGGCACAGCAGTTGTTCTACCTTCCGTTTATCAAAACAGTGTATGTCTCAGGTAACTTTATAGGTCTTGAGCGATTTGATATCGTTGAATGGAACGACGTTAAAGACGAAGTCGCACAGCAATTGGTCGAATACCTAAATGCAGGGGAACCTATTGTCAACGAAGAAGAAACGACCCAAAAAGTTGCCGTTACGGTATACGCCGAGGTTACCCCAAATCCGTCGGTTATGAAATTCGTTGCGAACAAAAGTATCGTTCCTGCAGTTTTTGAATTCAAGAATATCGATGAAGCTAAAAACTCCGAACTCGCCAAACAGCTCTTTCAGTTTCCCTTCGTAAAAGAAGTATTTTTCGATATGAACTATGTTTCGATCAGTAAATATGAAGTGGCCGAATGGGACGATATCACCATGCCCCTTCGTGAACTAGTTCGCGATTATCTTGCCGAGGGCAAGGAGGTAGTTAGCGAGAATGCCGTTTCAAATACGCTTAGCAAAGAAGTAGAACCCACCAAAGAAGCCGTTGAATTAGACGATACATCACAACAGATCGTAGATATTCTCGAAGAATATGTAAAACCCGCCGTTGCCAGTGATGGGGGTAACATTCTTTTTAAATCATATGAAGAAGACAGTAAAACTGTAAATGTTATCCTGCAAGGTGCTTGCAGTGGTTGCCCCTCTTCTACCTTTACACTGAAAAACGGTATAGAGACTATGCTTAAAAACATGATGGGTGATAAAGTAAACGAAGTAGTGGCCCTAAATGGTTAATGGGTTCAATTTTATAGGATTTACGTTAATTATTCCATTTGTTATTTCATATCTTGAACAGAATTTAAAAACAAATACGTTATGGCAATTTTAAAAGTTATAGAGATATTGGCAAATTCCGACAAGAGTTGGGAAGATGCCGCAAAGAATGCTGTTGCTCATGCCTCTAAGTCGGTAAAGAATATTAAATCGGTATATATTAACGAACAAAGCGCTACCGTAACAGATGGAAAGATGGATAACTATCGTGTAAACGTGAAAATCACTTTCGAAGTAAAATAAATTCCCATTAAAATACTTAAAAGCGTCTCGATTAAAGTTGGGGCGCTTTTTTTATGCCTTGACATAGCTAACCCGTTATGCTTAACTTTGAGGATGTTCAAGTGGTATCACATCCTTTTTTTATTTTTATTTTTCTCGAACAGCCATGCCCAAAAGCCCGATAAAATGACCTATGAATATACAAATGCCCTTGTTCATGAGACCAGTCCGTATTTATTGCAACATGCGCACAACCCTGTAAATTGGGAAGCATGGAGCACCGAAACACTACAAAAAGCCAAGAAAGAGAACAAACTCCTACTCATTAGTATCGGTTATGCAGCCTGCCATTGGTGCCATGTAATGGAACATGAATGCTTTGAAGATGCTGACGTGGCGAAAGTAATGAACGAAAATTTCGTCAACATCAAGGTCGACCGAGAAGAGCGCCCCGACGTAGACCACATCTATATGGATGCCCTTCAGATGATGACGGGTAGTGGCGGCTGGCCACTAAACATAGTCGCTTTGCCAGATGGACGCCCATTTTGGGGTGCCACCTACGTTAAAAAAGAGGATTGGACGAAAATTTTGGCCCAACTCTCAAATCTATATCAAGAAAATCCCGAAAAAATTCTGGAATATGCGCAAAACATGGCCGAAGGCATAAAGGCGATAAATCTAGTCGAGAACAATGACACTGCCGATATTTTTTCGCTAAAAGAAATCGATAACACCATAAAAAATTGGTCTCGCCATTTTGACACCAAAATGGGTGGTTACAACCGTGCCCCAAAATTCATGATGCCCGTTAACCTGAACTTTTTACTGCATTACGCAACAGCACAAAAAGACGAGGCGATCATTGAATATGTGAATACAACGCTTACGAAAATGGCGTGGGGTGGTATTTTCGACCATGTGGGCGGCGGATTTTCACGATATTCGGTAGATACAAAATGGCATGTGCCCCATTTCGAGAAAATGCTATATGACAATGGTCAGTTGGTCAGTCTCTATTCTCAGGCCTATGCCGCTACACAGAACGAACTGTACAAAGATGTAGTGGAGCGAACCATCGGTTTTGTCGAACGAGAATTGATGGATGAAAGCTATGGGTTTTATTCCTCGCTAGATGCCGACAGCACCGCGGAAACAGGAGAACTTGAAGAAGGGGCCTATTATGTATGGAAAGAAGATGAGCTAAAATCGCTTTTGGGAGATACATTTGAAATTTTCAAGGATTATTTCAATATCAACGACTTTGGCCATTGGGAACACGGAAACTACGTTTTGATTCGTGATGCATCCAAAGAAAAAATTGCAGAAAAGCATTCTATCACCGCTGAAAAGTTGAATTTGCTTATTACTGGTGCTCTCGAGATTTTGCAAAAGGAACGCGATAAAAGAAGCAGGCCGCGACTCGACGACAAAATTCTCACCTCTTGGAACGGATTGTTCTTAAAAGGGCTTACAGATGCGTATCGGTATATAGGCAATGAGAAATACCTCAAATTGGCCTTGGAAAATGCAGATTTTATCCTCAAAAACCTTGTCAAAAAAGATGGCGGTCTTTTTCACAACCATAAAAATGGAAAAAGTACCATTAATGGTTATTTAGAAGATTACGCTGCGATAATCGATGCATTTATCGGATTGTACGAGGTGACTTTCGATGAAAAATGGCTGCAACGCTCCGAAGCATTGACCGAATACTGTATCAATAATTTTTTCGATGCTCAAAGCAACATGTTCTTTTTCACTTCAAAAGAAGATGATTTTGTTATCCGTAGAACTATCGAGACTTCCGACAACGTGGTTCCGGCCTCTAATTCGATAATGGCAAAGAATCTGTTCAGACTATCCCGATTTTTCCCCGAAACGAAATACGAAGCCATTTCGCTACAACAATTAAAGAACGTTCAAGACGATTTTGAAAAAAATGCACAAAGTCATACGAACTGGTTACAATTAGCGCTTTACACAAACCAACCATTTTACGAAATCGCCATAGTCGGTGAAAAGTGTGACGAGAAGAGAAGGGAACTGTACACCAAATACCTACCTCAAACCATTCTTTCAGGAACCCCAAAAGAAAGCCAACTAACACTTCTAACAAACAGATATTCAGAAGGCACTACATTAATCTATGTCTGTGAACACGGCTCATGCAAACTTCCTGTAACACAAACAGAAAAGGTGCTTTCTCAAATACTACCAAATTTTAAAGATTAACCTTGAGTTTAATTTTATCCGCTTGATTAGAAATATGTTTTTGTTTAGATTTGCGTTCTAAAAAATAAACCAAATGGAAGAACTTTCAAACTATCAAGAATATTTAAATAATGCCATGAATTGGGTTTTGGAAGCTTTGCCCGATCTAATTTCGGCTGTAGTAATCTTTATCGTGGGATCTTGGTTTATTCGGTTGATCAACAAATTGGTCCGTAAATTTTTCGAGAAAAAAGATTATGACCTTGCCCTTGAAACCTTTCTTCAAAGCTTTATCAAAATGGGTCTCAAGATATTGCTTTTTGTTCTGGTGATTACGCAACTAGGGGTTCAATCCTCGTCTTTAATTGCTATTGTCGGTGCTGCAGGCTTGGCCATTGGTTTAGCATTGCAAGGCTCTTTGTCCAATTTTGCAGGGGGCGTACTTATTTTGCTATTCAAGCCTTTTAAGGTAGGTGATTTTATCTCGGCCCAAGGAGTCGACGGTTCTGTAAAAGAAATCACGATATTTTATACGAAGCTGACAACCTTCGGAAATCAGATTGCTATTGTTCCGAACGGACAGTTATCGAACAATAACGTTATCAATTACAACGCAATGCCCAACAGACGGGATAATGTAAAAGTAGGTATTGGTTACAGTTCAGATATTAAAAAGGCCAAGGATTTACTGTTGCAGATTTGCGCTGAAAACGAAAATATTCTCGAAGACCCTGTACCAGAAGTATATGTAGATGCCCTCGGCGATAGCTCGGTAGATCTGACCTTACGTTACTGGGCAGAGAATAGCGTTTTTTGGGGTGCCCATTTTCATGTTATAGAAGAAACCAAAAAACGTTTTGATGCGGCCGGTATCGAAATTCCATTTCCTCAACGTGACGTACATGTAAAAGGGCAACCGCTAAAAGCTTAGGAGAAGTAATATTGCCAAATTATTTTTTCTTCTGAAGGATAAAATCCTTGAGATAATACGGTTCGAAGTAGGCGACATCTTCAAAGTCACTTACTTCGAATTTTTTATGGGATAATAATGCCATTTCCCTGGCCGATGGAACTACCGATGTATCAAATTGAAAACCTTTAGACGACAATAGGTCCTTACACTTTTCGGCACCACTACCTACTAGGATAACTTTACCTTTTTGAATATAATCGTGAAAGGAAGTATCATCTATTATTTCCGCCTTGGTATCCCTGACCTGCTGGTGCCCTGAATCAAAAACGGCCGAATACACTTCCATACGACGAGCGTCGAGAACAGGAATAATAAAGTCAGCAGTATCAGGACTGACTTGATAGGCCATACTTTCTAAAGTAGCAATCGATATCAAGGGAACATCCAACGAAAAACATAATCCTTTGGCCGCTGAAACACCAATACGAAGCCCTGTGTAAGAACCGGGGCCTTTACTTACGGCAATGGCATCTAAATTGGAAAAAACAATTTTCGCATCCTTTAAAACATCCTGAATAAAAACATGTAATTGTTCAGAATGTGAATAGCTCGGCGTGTCGTGCTCTTTTATCGCAAGCAGATTACCGTCTTTTGAAATGCTTACCGAACAGTTCGTGGTAGCGGTCTCTAAATTTAAAATAAGACCCATAGTTCTTCAGCCCTTAGATAAGTTAATTTAAGGTAATCGGAATTCCGAAATAGAACTCCAATATTTTTAGCCTAAAGATATAGTCATACTTTGTGCGTATCACTTCTGCCTCGGCATTGTCAACCCTTGCTTGGGATATGCTAAAATCGAAAGCATTCAAAAGCCCTGCATCATAACTATCTTTTGCGTAATTATAGGACAAACTCCTTGCTTCCAAGGTCTTTTGTGCCGATTCGAACGACTTCGCGGCACTCTTCACATCAACGTATGACTGATTAACATTCACCTCTAAATCCAACTTATCTTGTTCGAACTGCAACTGGGCTTGCTTATGACTGATTACTGAGCGCTTAATGTTGTTTTTAGTGCTCATACCGTTAAATATGGGAACGCTCAATTGAGCACCAAAAGAAATACCATCATTAATCCATAACTGATCTTTAAACGGAATCAAATCACCCGTTATAGGATCGAAAAACTGATCGGAATACCTGGTATTGTAATTTACAAAAGCAGCAAGGGTGGGGTAAAGGGCCGCTTTTGCAATTTCAACATCCTTTTCCGCCAAGCCCACACTAGCCTCCGAAAACTTTATGTCATTTCGAAAGCTAAGCGCCTTATTGAAAATTACCTTTGGTGAGTTTGCAAGGATATCAGCTGGAGGTAAATCAAACTGTTCTTCTGATATGTCGAAATTCTCATAATCGGTAATCTGTAGTAACTGGGCCAATGCTATGCGAGAGATCAACACTTGGTTTTCACCATTGACGACCTGTTGTTCTTGACCAGCTGCGGTTGCCTGTATCTCTAAAAGGTCACCTTGTGGTACAACACCGGAAGCAACCAGCTCCTCCGTTCTGAGCATGTCTTGTCGAGTAGCGGCGTATTGTGCCTCAAATACCTTTAACGATTCTTTGTTTGATAACACACTCAAATAATTGATGGCGACATTCAACCGAATATCATCAACCAAATCGTCTAAACGGTATTGGCTCGCGATTGCACTCAATTTTGCTCTTTTCAATCGGTTATAGTTAGCAAGTCCGTCAAAAATATTAAGATTGGACCCAATGTTTCCCGAAGATGTGTTTTGGGTGGTGTTTACAGGTTGATTATTGGTAGGGTCAAACGATAAACCCGTGCTACTTTGAAAATTAATCGAGCCATTTGCGTTTGGCAAAAGGTTGCCAATTGCATCTGATTTATCAATCTTGGCATTTTCAAGGTCTAGTTCAAATAGTTGTATGCTCAAATTATTCTGCTCTGCATAGATAACACATTCCTCCAATGTCCATCTTTTTTGTTGAGCGAATATCGCCCCGACGGAACACAGAAAGAGTAAAACGGTTAGTTTAATGTTCATTTTTTGATTTTTTGATTTTGATTGATGATTTTTACTCTTCACTATCTTCGGTTTCCTCCTCTTCATCTTCGCCCTTTTTTATGGGCTCTGTCTTGTTCCATATTTTCACGTTATCAGATTCGGTAAGTCCTGATACAATTTCAACATTAACGCCGTCAGAAATTCCGATTTCGATATCTTTCCGTTCGAACTCTTGTTCTCCGGTAGACACTTCGACATAAGGCTTGTCCGTTTTCTTATCGAACTGCAGCAAAGCTTCGGGTATAACCAAAATATCATCTTTCTTTTCTAAAACAAGCGACGCATTGGCACTATAACCTGCACGAATAAAAACGTCTTCCTGAACCTCTACATCACCCTCAATTTTAAATTGTACGGCACCTGTTTCTTCTATACCTTTTGGAGCGATAAATCGGAGTTTTGCATCCAATTCCTTTCCTTCGACCGCGCCAAGACTAATTTTCAAGGGCGTGCCTACTTCGAGTTTGCCTACTTCACCTTCGTCTACCTTGCCTTCAAAAATCATTTTACTCAAATCTGCTATCGTGGCAATCGTAGTTCCGTCGTTGAAATTGTTACTCTGAATGACCTGATCACCTTCTTCTACAGGTATCTCTAATATGGTGCCATCGACCGTTGCCCTGATATCGGTATTCGCAGTAGTTGAGCCGCCTGCAGAACCCAAACGTATAATTTGGTAGTCTGCCTTTGAGTTTTTCAATTCTTGTTCTGCCTGGTCATTCTGTAATTGAAATGTATTGAAATTTTGACTAGAAATCACCCCTTTATCAAAGAGCGTTTTGTTCCGGTTATATTCGATTTTGATATTGTTTAAGGCCAATTCTGCATTTCTGACTCTTCCACGAGCTTGGTTCAATGATTGCTCATTGGGCACGACCTTAATTGTCGCAATTAAATCACCGGCCTTTACCTTTTCCCCCTCTTGCAGGTACATTTTTTGAATAATTCCAGAAATTTGTGGCTTTATCTCGATTTCATCTTCTGGTACTACCTTTCCGGTGGCAACAGTTTTCTTTTCAATATTGGAGATAAACGGATTTTGTGTCTCGTAAGTAATAGCCTCTTTGCTATTTGATTTTATAAAAAAAGCGGCGGCCCAAAGCGCTCCAAGCACTAAAATTCCGATTAGAATATACTTTACAATCTTGTTCATTTCTTAGGTGTCTTAATTTTCTATTGGTTCAGTTGTTTTGATTTTTGTTACAAACATTTCAGTTTATTCTTCCCGTAAGGCGTCGATAGGTTTGATACTAACAGCGCGCTGGGCGGGTATGAGACCTATCAAGGTTCCTAATACGACCATTATCGCCAAAGCTCCTAAAACATAGGGTATGGGAACGGTTGGATTGGTATATGGAAAATCTATGTCTTTTGTTAGATTATTGATTATAGACAAGGCAACAGCTCCCAAAATAATGCCCATAATACCGGCGATTACAGTTAGGAAAACAGATTCTAAAATAATTTGATTCCTGACTTCGGCAGGTGTTGCGCCCAAGGCCCTTCGTACGCCTAGTTCTTTAGTACGTTCTTTAACAGAAATCAAAAGGATATTACCTATGCCAATAACCCCGGCCAGAATGGTTGCAATACCAACAATAAGGGACAAAAAGGTTATACCATTGGCGAAGCCCACTATTTTATTGAACTGCTCGCCCAAGTTAAATGACCCAAAAGCGCGTTCATCATCAGGATGTACTTGATGGATATTTTTTAAAAGGTTCTTGATATTTTCTTCGACCTTTAACACATCGGCATCATCATATGCCGCAATGGAAAACCAGCCCACATCGTTTCCTGTATTGTATAACCTTCTAAAGGTGGTGAAGGGAATGAATATATCACCATCTCCGCCGAATCCTCCGCCTTGTTCAAATTTGTGAACCCCGACTACTTGAAAAAAAACGTCGTCAATTTTGAAAAACCCTCCAATAGGATTTTCGTCTTTATCAAAAAGTTCTTTTTGGGTGCGCTCGCCAATAACGGCAACCTTTCTGGCCTGCTCAATATCTTCATCATTGAGAAAGCGGCCCCCATCATATATTTTTTTTGGGGCAATCTTCGTAAATGCCGGAAAATCCCCAAATAACGAATAGCTGCCAGATTTGTTACCGCGGGCAATATTCGCCGGTTCAGAACCAAAGAAGCCCCTCACATTACGAGGCGCAATATACTGCACCTCAGGAATTCGATTCTCAATCATGGTGGCATCTCCCAATTTTAATTGCATCTGTCGACCGGTTTTATAACCTTCGTTCGGCATGCTTGTACTCTGTGCCCAAACGAACATGCTATTTTTTGCAATGGTCTCGAACATACTCTCGAAGCCATTGTCCATGCCCTTTGCCGCGCCCGATAAAGCAATATAAATGAATATGCCCCATAATACTCCGATTACGGTGATTATGGTCCGTATCTTGTTCTTACTGATAGATCCGAAAATCTCTTGCCACGTATTTCTATCGAATATAAATCTCATATTATTCGTCTCTTAGTGCAACAATAGGTTTTATACGTGCAGCACGTCTTGCTGGAACGTAGCCCGCAATCGCCCCGAAAATGACTAGAATGAACGTGGCAAAAATAGCCATGCCCAAATCTATATAGGGGTTTGTAATAAAAAAATCTTTTAACTTTTCACCTATAGAACTTAAAATGGCAATACCAATCAACATGCCGACAAAACCAGAAATCGTCGTAATGAAAACAGATTCTAACAAAATTGTTCCGATAACGGTTTTTGGAGTTGCACCCAAGGCTTTTCTAATACCCAATTCTTTTGTACGTTCCTTAACCACGAAGACCATAATATTGCTTATACCAATAATACCGGCGATTATGGTACCAAAAGCCACGAAACCGACAATAATCTGAAGAACCCGGGCAAATTGCTGGTTTTGCTTTAATTGGTCGGCGATGTTTCGTATGAATATACCGTTCTGGTCCTTGGGGCTTATGTACTTCTTTTCCCTAATAAATCTATCGAGACTCTTTTCAAAAGCCATGGCACCTGCATAGCCAATCTGTGGTTTAAAACCTATGACCATGGCATCGATTTTATCGGTGTTTTTTTCGATAAGCTGTTGTGTTGTATAGGGGATAAAAATAGTACGTTCTTCCCTGTCTCCACCATCATCTTGAAAAACACCTATTACCTTAAAGGCGCTTCCGCCAACATCAATAAACTTACCCACTGCATTTTTAGCACCGAAAAGATCTTGCTCTACCAGCCTGCCAATGACGGCGTTTTTGGTCTTGTTCTTAATATCAAGTTCGTTCAAATACCTACCTTTCATTATAATGGTCATCTCACTGAACTGATGCGCAGGGCCGACCGCCCATGTAGCATAACTATTCGATTCGTTTTTGTAGCTGACCGTATCTTGTCGTATTATTCTTGGGGTAATGTATTCTAAAAACAGCGGGAAGTTTTTTTCAATATCGGCCAAATCGTCATTATCGAACTCGATAGATCGGTTCGCTTTGTAGCCTTTATAAGGCATGGTTGTTCGGCCTGTAAAAACTTGAAAAACATTAGTGGCATCATCACCAAAAAAATCATCAAAGGTATTGATGAGGCCATTCCCAAAACCAAAAAGCACAACGAAGATGAGAATACCCAAAGCCACAGTAAACCCCGATAAAAACGTACGGAGTTTATTTTTTTGAATCGTTTCGAAAATTTCTTTCCAGTTGTCCCTACTGAACATATTGTGCAGCTCTAACCTGTTCTACTTTTTTGTCTTCTACAATAATCCCATCTTTTAAGGTCACGATACGTTTGCACATATGGGCGATGTCTTCTTCGTGGGTAACCACTAAAATGGTATTGCCATTATCATTTATTTTTTGAATAAGGTCCATTACCTCGTATGAGGTTGTACTATCTAAGGCTCCAGTAGGTTCATCGGCCAAGAGAACTTTGGGTTCGGCAGCCATGGCTCGGGCAATTGCAACACGTTGTTTTTGACCACCGGAAAGCTCATTGGGCAAGTGGGTCGCCCACTCTTTTAAACCTACTTGCGTTAGATACTTTAGGGCCTTTTCTTCCCGTTGTTTTCTGGGCATTTTTTGATAGTACAAAGGCAGCGCCACATTTTCCATGGCGCTTTTGTAATTGATAAGATTGAAGGATTGAAACACGAAACCTAAAAATTTGTTGCGGTACTTGGCAGCTTTTGTTTCGTTAAGATTTTTTATCGGAACACCATCTAGGGTATAATCACCGGTATCGGCTTCATCCAACATCCCCAAAATATTGAGTAATGTGGATTTCCCAGAACCGGAAGATCCCATTATAGCAACCAGCTCGCCTTCTTTAATACTAAAATTCAATCCTTTTAAAACATGAAGGGTATTGTTACCCATTTTATAGGATTTATGAAGGTCTTTGATTTCTATCATGTTGGTTTTGTTAGTTCTATTTGGATTTTACCAGTAATCCAGCAATAAGACACGTAAGTTGCTGAAATGTTACAAGATTTCCTCTCAATTTTGTGTTAAATAATTTATTCCGTCTCGCCTTCTTCTTTTTCAATAGCGTTCCAAACTTTGATTTTATCCTGTTCGGAAATACCCGATTTGACCTCAACAAAAATACCATCACTGATACCTAGTTCGATATCCTTGCGGTCAAATTTCTGTTCGCCATTCTCTATCTCGACAAAAGGCTTTTTGGTCTTATCATCAAATTGTACCAGGGCTTCCTTTATGGCAAGAACACTATCTGCCCTCCCCAAAATAACAGAGGCATTGGCACTTAATCCGGCGCGGATAAATACGGAATCCTGTTTTTTCATAGTTCCTTTGATTTCAAATTGAATGGCACCGTTTTCTTCGTTACCTTTTGGGGCAATGTAGTCCAAAACGGCATCAAACGTTTTGCCTTCCAATGCGCCTACGGTAATTTCCAAGGGTAAATCTTCCTTTATTTTACCCACCTCGCTTTCATCGACCTTGCCTTCAAAGATCATTTTGTCGACATCTGCAATTGCAGCGATCGTGGTTCCCTCGTTGAAGTTATTGCTCTCGATAACCTGGTTACCCACCTCTACCGGAACTTCTAGAACCATACCGCTAACCGTAGCCCGAATCTGCGTGTTAGCTGCATTACCATAGCCCTTGGTTGTACCTGTTTTAACGATTTCATAACGCTTGTTAGCCGCAACATAGGTTTGTTTGGCCTGATCATAGTTGACCTGGGCACGTTCAAGGTCTACCTGCGAAATCACACCTTTTCCAAAAAGCCCCTTTTGACGATCCAAGTTTCGCAACTGGTCATCTAAATTGATTTTGGCTTCGTCAATGGAATTTCGTGCATCATTCAACGCGTTCAAATTGGGCACGACCTTTATTTTACAAATTAAGTCGCCCGATTTCACATAATCCCCGCCCACAACAAAGATTTCTTCGATAACGCCGGAAATATTCGGCTTGATGAGTACTTCTTCTAAAGGAAGAATACTGCCCGTCGCGACCGTTTTCTTGATTATAGTCTTTTTGGAAGCCTGCTCAGTTTCATAGGTGACAGGATCTTCGGCGTTCTTTTGGTATAGGTAGTACATAGCACCGCCAAAAGCGACAACGATGAACAATAGGATGATTCTGGTTACTGTTTTTTTCATTTTTACTTAGTTACATTTCTTGTCATTTCCGTCTTTCGGCCCCGCTTACGACAAACTACAGCGGAAATATTTTGATTGATGTTTTTCTGTTTCTTGTTTTGAATATAATGAAAGTTCGCTCAGGAAGATTTGTAAACGTTCAACATCTCGCATCCCGGAAACACCCCCATACAACCCTCAAGAGGGAAATCCCTTGTTTCATTTTTTTTATTTATAATCATTTACCTTTTTACTTCGCACTTCATATTATTCAGTTCTTAGTGCATCTATAGGTCTCACCTTAATGGCACTTTGGGCGGGAATAAACCCGGCCAACAGACCCGAAACAATTAATATTATTAGTGAACCGACTACCACACCAAGGCTCACACTAGGATTTGCGAACATATCTACGGGACCGTTCATTTCTAACAAGGTGTTTATCGCATAAATAACAAGAGCGCCCAAAGTAATGCCCGCCATACCGGAAATAATTGTCAAGAAAATCGATTCCATCAAAATCTGTAGTTTGATCGACCATGGATTTTCGCCTAGAGCCCTTCGAATACCGATTTCTTTGGTGCGTTCCTTCACCACGATAAGCATGATATTGCTTACCCCAATAACGCCTGATAGTAGTACTAATATCCCTACGAAATAGGCGACAAATCTCAAAGCGCCGAAAAGACTCTGAACCCTTTGGAATTGTTCGTACAAATCAAAATGGCCTACGGCACGTTGATCATCAGGGTGCACCTTTCGATTTTCTTTCACAACGCCCATAATCTTATCTTTGATACTTGTTATCGAGGTACCATCATTCGCGGTAATTGCCATCCATCCTACATCATTGCCACGATTAAAAGCTTGGGAGAACGAAGTAAAGGGCACAAAAATCTGCTTTTGCCCCTCTTCACCATCGCCATCGTTGCTTTTCTTTTTATAGGTACCGACCACCATAAAATTCACGCCCTGAATTCTGATATACGTACCAAGTACCTCCTCGTCTTTATCATAAAGGCCGTTTTTGACGCCATCACCTATTATGGCAATCTTTCTTTTTTCGTTGATATCGTTGTAGTTCAAAAATCGCCCTGAAGTAATCGTCATCGGGTCTTGTTTTATAATTTCAGGATAATCACCGTACACATTGTAAGCCCCGGTTTGTAGCCCCCGAACTACATTGTTGGCCCCACCAAAACCACCCAATTGGTTTCTAGGGGAAATAAAGCGAAGGTTCGGAACCTTATCACGAATGGCCTGTACGTCTTCCCTTTTAAAGAGAAAACTTCTTCCTTTGGGTAGCCCTTTATATGATTTTGTAGTAGCCCTGGACCACATAAACATTGTATTGGTAGCGATATCACCAAAATCTTGCATGATGCCGTTCTCCAATCCTTTCCCTGCAGAAAGCAAAATTATTAGGATAAAAATACCCCAAAATACCCCAAAAGCAGTCAATATGGTTCTGAACCAATTACTGGTGAGTACCTCTAAAATTTCTTTCCAACGGTCTCTGTTAAACATTGTTCATTTCGTCAATGAAATTCAAAAATTCTCCTCCTAACCTTCCCCAAGGCGAAGGAGTTATTACAAATCGTCTCAAAATCTATTTACTTCAGCTTTTTAACTCTTTAACCCTCTAGCCCCAAATTCATAACCCTGAACCCGTAGCTCTAACTTCGTAAACATAAAATCGCACATCATTTTTATTCGTCACGCAACGCATCTATCGTATGGATGTTTGCTGCTCTCCATGCCGGGAAAAACCCTGCTACGGCCCCTGCAAAAACTAGAACGAACACTGTCGATATCGCAACTGTAAAATTGACGGATGGGTTCAAAACATAGTCAACTTCGATATGAGGCCCCAAAAGTTCCAGCAGGCCCATACTAAAAATGAGGCCCGCAAAACCAGAGATAGCGGTAATAAAAATAGATTCATGTAAGATCATGCCCACAATCGACCACGGTTTTGCACCGAGCGCCTTGCGGATTCCAATTTCCTTGGTTCGCTCGCGCACCACGATCAGCATAATGTTACTGACGCCAACTACACCTGCGATAATAGTACAGATGCCTACGAACCAAAAGAAAAGTTTGATGTTATCGGTAAGGCTATAGAATCTTTTTGCTGATTCCATGGCACTATACACATTTATGGCACTAGTATCATCCGGTGCCACGGTATGCGCCTGTTGAAGGTAGGATTGTAAATCGTTCTTGAATTTTACGGCATTGGCCACTGCCTTCTCAAAATTTTCTGCCGGTGGTAACGTGTACCCCAAGTTGTCCAAACGATCACCACCATTGAACACACGCTGGGCGGTAGTTTTAGGGATGAAGATGCGTTCTTCCTCGCGGTCTTCCGTCTCTCCGAACCGGCCGATTATTTTAAAGGGGATTCCAGAAATATCTATAAACTCCCCGACCGGGGTTTCCACTTCCCCAAAAACATCTTTTGCGATTTTATTTCCGATTACGGCCACCTTTGCTGTATTTACCTCATCTTGGTAATTAAGAAAACGCCCCTCGAACATTTTGGCGTTCTCAATTTGTTGAAATTGATAAGACACACCTTGTACACCGTACACCAAGGCTTCATTACCATAATTTACCGAGACATTACGAACAAATATTCTTGGAGATTTATACTCGATATCGTCTTCCAACAAATTGGCAGAAAATTCATAATTCTCATTACGAAGTTGGATATTTCTACCCGGATTGAGCCCTTTATATTTTTTAGTGGTTACACCTGGCCATACCCAGACGCTAGTCGCTGCATCTTGTGCAAACTCATTAGCAATACCATTACGGAAACCCTGCCCAAAACCCAATAAAATAACGAGGATAAAAATACCCGAGGCCACTGAAAGACCTGTTAAGAAAGTCCGCAACTTATTTTTACGGATAGTATCAAAGATTTCTTGCCATCTTTCGATGTCGAACATGTAGTCGGTATTATTGATTGATGAATACGACCCGGAGGAGTCGTACGGTTATAAGACTGCTATAAACCTGTATTGTTACAGTAAAAAACCCAAAGAAATGTTAAATTTCCTTGGCGGGTTTGGGTCTCATTTTCTTATAAACAAAATAAAAAAGAACAGCCACCAAAATGTAGGGTATGGCCATCAGATAGACGATACCGTTATTGACTCCTTCGGCAACATCGGTATTTCCCCCACTTTCGAGTACCGCACGGCACATAGCACATTGGGCTTCTCCAAATTCAGGGTATAGCAATAGTGTCGCAAAAATTACTATGAAAGCTAGTTTTCTCATTTAAACTTCTTGGACTGCCTGTCCGGCTTCGTTGTTCAGGCGGGCTCTCGGACTGGCGTTATCTTTTTTAATAGTAAGGCGAAATCATCAAATAGACCACAACACCCGTAATGGCGACATATAACCAAATAGGAAAGGTAATTTTCGCCCATTTTTTATGACTTTCAAACTTTTTCAAATACGCAAAAGTATAAGTTTTTAATACCAAAGGTATTATTGCTATGGATAGAACAATATGTGAAACCAAGATGAGAAAGTATACATATCTTAGACCTCCTTCACCTCCATAAGCCGTCGATTCAGCGGTCATGTGATAAGCTATGTACATCAAAAGAAATAGAAGAGATAGACCGATGCAGGTGGTCATGATGTTCTGGTGCAGTTGTCGTTTACCGTTCTTGATGGCCCATACTGCAACAATCAACAACACCGCTGTGAGCCCATTTATTGAAGCGTATATAGGAGGCAGAAACCCCAATCGTTCAACATCGGGTATCTTTACACCGAACAACACTGCCACAACAACCGGAACCACAACCGAAACTAGTGTAATCAGCCTATTGAACTTTTTCTCTTTTGACGCAACACTTCCCATTACTCGGTTAAAAGTTTTTTTATGTCTTCTTCCAAAATCGACATCTGTTCTTTTTCGCCATGATCATTTTCTCCCTGCACCTCAGTAATCGCACCCCGATAATAAATAATAGGATTACCAAACTCGTCAACCCTAGAGCGTATAAACCCATTTTTATCTACAAGCGCGAATAGACCAGAATGTTCAAAGCCTCCTGGGGCATCGGGCATTTCTGCTGCAAAAATATTGAAGCCATTGTTTGCAAGTTCATAAATTTTGTCTTGGTTACCGGTCATGAGATGCCAATCTAAATCGGTAATGCCTTTTTCTTCAGCGTAGGCTTTCAAAACCGCGGGCGTGTCGTGTTCAGGCGTAATTGAGAATGAGGCAATACCAAAATCTTCAAGGCCTTCAAATTCACTTTGTAGGGCAACTAAATTCTCCGTCATAATGGGGCATATGGATGGGCAACTCGTAAAGAAAAACTCTACAACGAAAACCTTACCCTTATAATCTTGGTCGCTAATCAACAAACTGTCTTGATTTACGAACTCAAAGGAAGGCACGCGACGCTTTTTACCATCTAAAAGCACATAAGACAATTCCGCAGAATTATCCTTTACATTCATTCGATCGTTCTGGACTACGGTACCACTTTTGACGCGGTCTATAATCTTTGGAACGAAAATAATTCCGAAGACCAAGATGACCAACGATACCCAGACATATGTGTATTTATTTTTCATTTTTACGTTATCGATAGCTTTACCAACACGCCGAACCCATGAAAGATTAGAGCCCTTCTGTGTTTTAAGAAAATTGTAGGTGGCGCATCGATTTTTTCCTTCCTTTATGGGAGTTATTTTTCCCGATTTGCATTGTTCTTTTTCAGGGCCAACCGATACTCGGCCAAAATAATTTTTACATCATCTTCCATTTTGTTATTGAGATCCGCAACAGAGGTCGTGTTGAAACCAAATTTTGTGCCTTCATCTTCATCATTCATGCGGCCCCGAAGATTCAAGTCTTTATCGATGATAAAAACATAAGGTGTACTTAAATTCTCGTCAAGGCTCAAATCGGTTTTTAAGCTGGAGAAGAAATCGGTAATTCGGCTTTCATCTGCAAAAATGAATTCCCATTTTTTGACATCGGCCAAGTTACCCAACTCTTCTTTCAATTCAGAAACACTATTCTCGGTGCCCTTTGGAACAATCATTACAAACTGAAAATCTTTGAATTCATAAAAACGCTTATAGATTTTTTGATTAAGATTGAACGCATTACCCTTTTTTTGATCGACGTCATTACCTAAAAATCCCAATATGGTTATTTTGTTCTTTAAGGTAGTATTCTCGTCTAGAAGGGCTACATCGCTAATATTTTCAGTGAGAATAGGAAGCTTTCCGAAATTATTGACCCCAGAGGCAAAAAAGAGATAGGCCACAATGGGAAGGACAAACAACGTAACCAATACTAACGTTTTCTTCATAATAATTGTACTGTACAAAAACTAAAATCGAAGTCTTCGCTTCACTTAGCAAAGATAGGGCAGAATCGGTTAAAGGGGTATTATGAATTCATAACATTTTCATAACCGAGGTACAACCTAACCTTCATCACAAAACAAAATACCCCGCCGAAAGGCGGGGTTAATTCAACCTGTTTTTTTGAGAATTTTGATTTTGGCGTAATTCTTAAAAAAAGATTTCACTAATAAAAAAGACGGTAATGAAACCGTCTTAGTATGCTGTTAATTTATGGAATTATCCTGTTTAGAAATTCCATTTTACAAATCCATCTTTATAGACATTGTAGACGTAATCAGCTTCGAACAGAAGTATGAATACCAGATACAACACGAGAAAGATTGGAGTCCATACAATGGCCCTGCGCAAAGCACTTTTTTCGTCCCGCAAGTGCATAAAGTCCCAAGCAATATAATAAGCCTTCACTAACGTGAGAATGATGAATATCCAATTGAGGACCTTCATTCCCAAGAAGTAAGAATGGGTCAAGACACGAGGCTTAATAATACCCAAAGCTACCTCTACCATAGTAACTAAGGTTAAAAATATAAGTACCCCCCAAATTTTTTGGGTATTGGATTTGAACTTTAAAAGTCCTCTAAAAATTTCAAGTTTGTGTTCGTGTGCCATATGCTAATCAAATTATTAAACAGATTTCCACATTCGCGGAAATGACAATGATTTATACCAAATAAAAGAAGGTAAATACGAATACCCAGACCAAATCTACAAAGTGCCAATACAATCCTACTTTTTCGACCATTTCATAATGGCCCCTTCTCTCATAAGTACCCAATATCACATTGAAAAATATGATGATATTAATAAGAACACCTGAAAAAACGTGAAAACCGTGAAAACCGGTGATAAAGAAAAAGAAATCAGCAAACAAGCGGCTTCCGTATTCGTTCTGTACCAGATTCGCGCCTTCGACTACCATTATGGCATCGTTAATTTTCTCTAAAGTTTGGTCTCTTGTAAGTAACGTCTTTTCGCCCTCTTCCTCACCTTCCTGGAGTATGACCTCGGTTCGTATCAGGATGCTCGGGTTGGCCTTCAAACCTTCCGTCACCTCATCAAGGGAATAGCTTGGTGTGTAACCTTCATTATAATACCAAATACCGTTTTTGCGTTCATGTTCGGTACGTTCGCCCGGTATGGTCTTCGCGAAATCACGTAAGGCAGCGCGTTCTCCTGTTTCGGCATTTACAAACTGTAATATTCTACCGCCCTTGGTCTCTACCGCTCCATAATCACCCTTGATAAAAGTAGCCCATTCCCAAGCTTGGGAGCCGACAAAAATTGCACCTCCGATTATCGTCAAGAACATATACCAGATTACGGCATTCTTTTTCATATGATGTCCGGCATCAACGGCCAAAACCATGGTTACCGAAGACATAATGAGTATAAAAGTCATGAATGCCACATAAATCATGGGGTAATTGCCATGAAAGAACGGAACGTGCGTAAAAACCTCATCTGCAATAGGCCAAGTTTCGATGAACTTGAATCTAGAAAAGCCATAAGAGGCCAAAAAACCCGAGAAAGTCAAGGCATCGGAAACGAGGAAAAACCACATCATCAGCTTTCCATAACTTGCTCCAAGGGGACGATTTCCACCTCCCCAAACGTTTTCTTCCGATGTACCAGTTGTTACCGTAGAATCCATATATTTTAAAGTCTGGTTATAATTTGCACAAATTTAAAGTTTTCTTGTCTGAAACGAAAATCGATTAGTAATGAAAACCAACTTTATTTCAATTTATTATCCCACGAAATACATAAAGCCCATCAAATAAACCCAAAGAAGGTCTAGAAAATGCCAGAAAGTAGCGCCCAGTGACACGCCCAGATATTCTGCGGATGTGTACTTTCCTTTTAATTGATTGAACAGAACCACCAAAAGAGAAATAATTCCTGCTCCAACGTGAACTATGTGTACCGCCGCAATCAGAAAGATATACGATAATTTGATGTTACTGGTAGGCCCTGTAAAATAATAGCCCTGCGCCACCATCTGTGAAAAACCGTTGAACTGTAAGACAATGAAAGCGAGGCCGAGGCCCAAGGTGACGAAAAGCAAGTTGGTGGCTATTTTGCGCTTGTCTTCCTGAATTGCTTTTTTGGCCAAAATATAGGTCAAACTACTTACAATAATAATCGCGGTACTAATATAAAAGGCCTGGGGCAGCTGAAGGTCGCTGATCCAATCTTCTCGGGTACTACTTACAATGTAGGCACTTGTCCAACCCGCGAAACCCATAATGAGGCTCACAATACCGAACCAAAGCATCATTTTCTTCGCCCTGTCATTTTTCTCTTTTCCCGAGCCCTGTGTTAAATCCATTTATAATTTTTAGTCGTTAGTCGTTAGTCGTTAGTCGTTAGTCGTTAGTCGAAGGCAGCTTTTCTAGGCATACTATAAAATTATAAACTCAGTTTTAAACCCTGCCCTGCGTCAAACAAATTTGTCTATTACGTACACCACCTGCATTAAGGTAATATAACTCACACTTGCCAACATTAATCTTCGGGCAGTGGCATTATCTCTCTTTTCATAAAGGCGAAAAGCAAATACCAACATCACCATACCCATTAAAAATATAAGTATTGCTGCAGGAACGGATAATTGCAACCTTCCAGTAATGCCAAAAACAGGAATGATCGAAATTACGAGCATCCAAATCGTGTACATAATTATTTGCAACGCGGTACCCTTATCTTTTTTTCCTGTGGGAAGCATTTTAAATCCTCCTTTTTTATAGTCTTCGTCGAGCATCCAGCCTAAGGCCCAAAAATGCGGAAACTGCCAAAAAAACTGGATCATGAACAATGTACCGGGTTCGATACCAAAATCATTGGTCGCTGCGACCCAACCCAGCATGAACGGAATAGCACCAGGAAAAGCCCCGACAAAAACGGCCAAAGGGGTCTTAGTTTTAAGAGGCGTATAAACGCTCGTATACAGAAAGATGGAAATCGCCCCGAACATCGCCGTTTTAGGATTAAGAATATAGAGCGCTACAATACCAAGTACTGTTAGCGTGACGGCTATTCCCAATGCCTTGTTCACCGACATTCTGCCCGCAGGTATCGGCCGATTTTTGGTGCGGTTCATCAGTGCGTCCAAATCTTTTTCGATAATCTGATTATACGCATTCGAAGCCCCCACCATACAATAACCGCCAAATGCTAGGAGCAATAACGAAATCGCATCGACTTGATAGGCACCCAGAAGATAGCCAGCTATAGACGAGAATACTACGCTAACTGCAAGTCGAGCTTTGGTAATTTCTTTAAAGTCGGCCATTGCCAATGTCCAAGCCGGACTTGTCGCCGTATTCACCGCAGTTTTCATTCGTCTTTTTTCGGACTGCAAAGATAGTCTGCAACCTCATTTTTTGCAACGAATCGCCTCACTTTATATTATTAAAGTTAACGGCCGAGGCTGGCAGGTTGCATACTTAGTGTAATAACAAAAAAAACCATCTACGAAATGTAGATGGTTTTTTTACTTATTTTATTTGTTTGCCTACTTACTGTAGCTTAAAAGTAATCGGAATACTAAAAGGAACCCTTACCGCTCTACCGCGCTGTTTCCCTGGGGTCATTTTAGGAAGCTTGCCAATAATACGTGCAGCCTCTTTTTCCAAATTTTTGTCCGGACCTCGCATTCTTACATTACCGATGCTGCCATCTTTTTGAATGGTAAACATTACGCTTACCCTTCCTTGCACTCCCATTTCTTGGGCAATTTCAGGATATCGGAAGTTTTTACCAATGTGCTTCTGCATCATTGTTTGAAAACATTTCCTTTTGTCAGGAGCGCCTTCACAACCCGGAAAAATAGGTACATCTTCAATAACGGCGAAAGGTACATCGACGTCTTCGAAATCTTCTTCGACCATAACATCTTCAACTTCGATTATCTCCTCTTCCTGGCTTGTCTCCGTAGACTCGATTACGGTCTCTTCCACTTCTTCCTCATCTTCCACAATCTCAATGATTTCAGGTGCAGCCGGTGGTGGTGGTGGTGGTGGTGTTTTAATCTGCTCTGTCATAGGAACCTCTTCGTCTAAATCATCGTCGACATTCATCGAAATATCATAATCATTGGTCTTGTCGTAGGTTTTCCATTCCAGCGCACGCCAGACAAGTAGCATTACCAATGCAAGCCCTACCACAAAATAAAGACTACTATTACGCCCGACATCTGCTTTCGGATTCTTTTTCGCTTCCATATGTTTGAATTTTAATGTTTGCTAATTTAATTAAATATTCCGTTAAAACGCAATTAATTTTTCCATTTTAACCGCCATTCGTTCAAAAAAAAGAATTTCATTACCCACACTCCCGAAATCGCACCCAAACTATTCGCAAGGGCGTCGAACAAATCGGCCTGTCTTGAGGTGGTGAAGGTAAATTGTAAAACTTCAATAATTATACCAAAAACTATCGCCCCGAAGACTACTGAACAGAGGGTTTTGTAAAGAGGAAAACTGCCCTTGGTCGACTCACGCACAAAGAATGTTGCCAGCACAGCAGCCACAAAATAGAAGACAAAATGAACCGCTTTATCTAGATGGGGAATATTGAATCTTGAGATATAGATATCGGTACCTTCAAAAGAAGATAAGCTGGAAAAGGTGATAAACACCATCCAGCTTATAAATGCAATTGTATACTTACGGTCTTTAAGCACCGATAAGCGTTTTGTAATCCTCAGCAGATAGCAGTTCGTCGGCTTCCGAAGTATCGCTGATTTTTATTTTCACCATCCAGCCCTCGCCATAAGGATCTGAGTTGACCTTTTCGGGAGCATCTTCCAAAGCCTCATTGAATTCAATGATTTCACCAGTTAGCGGAAGGAAAAGATCAGAAACGGTCTTTACCGCCTCCACGGAACCAAACACTTCATCCTTTTCCAGAGTCTCGTCTATGGTCTCCACTTCAACATAAACGATATCGCCCAACTCGCCTTGCGCAAAATCTGTTATGCCAACTGTGGCGATATTACCTTCTAGCTTGATCCATTCATGATCCTTGGTGTACTTTAATTCTGATGGGATATTCATTGTTTTTTTATTAGAAAAGCAAATGTAAATGATTCCAAAACGATTTTCAAGGAAATCGTATTTTCTTGGCGTAATTGCGAGGAGCGGAAAAAAGAGTGACTCCTGTGGAAAATTGGAAACGAATTGGTAATCTTTTCAAGCTTCAATTAGCTTTAATAAATTGCCGCGCCGCATCAACCGTGAAATTTTGAAGGGCTCTTCGCAATTCGCTAATTCCCAAAATTGTACCGTAAGGTAAACCCAGTATTGATGCTTGTTTGTGGGAAAGCCGTTGAAACCGCAAACTGCGAGAACGAATGGTCGTAGTAGAACAAGGCGTTCAAGTTTTTGCTCAACGCGTAGTCGGCAGTAATTTTGATCGACAATAAATTTTGGCCGGAAGTAATCTGGTTGTTGTCAATATCGAGATTTCTAATAATCGTAATATTGTCGCGAAAAGTAACATCGCCCTTCAGGTTCAGGTCACCCTTTAAACGGGTCTTGTTACCTCCGATATTAGTAACGAACTTCACATCCTTAAAACGATAGCCCAACCCCAAGGTATATTCTTCCCCGTTGGTTTCAGTCATCAGATTATTGTCGAAACTCAATGCCAATATGCGGCTGGTCCGCATTTCGGCCAACACGCTAACGGAGTTTTTCATTTCGAAATCGACACGCATTAAGGGATTAAACTCGTCGTTAAGTACTACATTGTTCAAAATAAGGTCAGACATTAAATTACCGCTTTCGGGATCAATCGTAGGCAAGCCTTCATTTTGTAATTGTACTTTCTCCAAATTGGTCTGAAATGAATTGATACTATAGGCAGCTCGATAACCATGACTTAATGAAAAGCGCTGAAACTTTTTCTTAAACCATTTGTTACGCATCAGTCCGGTGTATTTCAAGTTCCAATTAGGTATCGGTATCTGCCGAAAAACATCAAGATTTACCCTGTCGGCGTTTTGACCTGTATAAGCGGCAAAAAAAGCAGGTAAAAGTACATCTTGTTGGGTTTTTCCATATCCTTCAGGGAACCCATCATCATCCGGCTCTCCCGGGGATTGACCTCTATCGGCAACCAACCTATTGGCAATGGTAATCCGGTTTTCCTTGAATTTTTCAAAAGTCGCCGAGTCGAACTCATCGCTTTTTCCAAAAACTGTTCCGATCATTAGAGTAGATACACTGAAATTACCATATTCGTTGCCCAGTGGGATTTCGTTCTGGGCCCAAAGGTCTATATCGTAGTTCTCTTGATAACTTCTAATAAACTGGCGTTCGGCGGCGAGATCTATGGTCAAATCCTTTGTTGGTATTGCCGTAGCGGTGAGGTTCAGCTGCTTGTTGACGCTTTCAATATACTGTTCGTTGAACTCGTTAAAATTAATCAACCAACCCTTACGTGCGGCATCAAAGCGTACATCGGCCTGACTACCGAATACAAAACCAATTGATGGTCTTAAAGACCCTACGAAACCAACAGATTGCGTGTAGCCCGGAAGTACCTTTCCGCTAGTTTGGTTATAATTAACGTTGAGCCGCTTGACCATAGTCAATATATCGATCGCAGTATTAGAGAATCCGCTAATTTTCTTCTTTTGCTTTTCCCCTCCAGAAACAGGGTTGCCCGCTTTATCCTTACGAACGGGTGCCGTACTGGCATTCGATTTGCCATTACGTTTTTTGAGCCCTATCATATCATAGAACTTCTGCATCGTTAGGTTGGCAGTCAGGTTATGTGTGCTGGCATTCTGCACCGTGTTTATCGAAACCACCTGAAGCGGATTCATTTCGCTAGGGTCGGGGTTTTGTTGCTCTGCAACGGCAAGGTTGAGGGCATCGCCACCCCGTTGCCAATCGAAATTGCTCGCATAGCTATATTGGGCATTTATAAAATCTAGTACGGGTATTTTACTAAAGGGCAGTTCGTAGTTTAGTTCTAACGTTTGGGCATGCCGATTGGGTTCGCCTAGATCCCAAAAACCGTCCCATAGCCCCAACGTCTGATCGATTTCGGAATTAGGGTTAGAGGGGTCCTCCAAATAATTACGCACGATATGGTTATTGCTCGCAGTCAGGTTCATACGCAAAGATTTCGTCAAGCTGTAGTTTACAGCATACTGCCAATTGAACAGATAATTGCGTTGCCTTAGGGTCGGAAGGTCTAGCTTTTCAACATCTTTTTCAACGACATCACGAAAACGCTGTTGGTTGAACTGCCGATTAAAATTCGAGTTTACCGATATGCTCGTAGGCAACAGGCTTAGGTTCAGCTCTTTCAGCCATTGCCAGTATTTACCCGTAAACAGGGAATCATTTTTGGCAAAAGGCGCGACCTCGACGGGTTTGAAATTGTGGTTGTATACAAAACCGGTAACAACACTTTTATCTTCTAACGAAGCGATTTCAAAATCTCTGTGGTTTGTCTCGTTATATGAATAATTGAAGTTGAAATTCTCGATATCGTAGAAGTTGGCCTCGGCCTCCTCTCCCCTATCCTTGCGTACCCCGATAAGGTTCAAACTGGTTCTTTTCGTATAGTCTTCGGCCTGCTCCTTAATATCTTCGGGGTTTTGGGTGCTACCGGGATCTTCGGCCGCCGCTATTCTATCAGCTAATTTTAAATCATCGTATACAGGGTCGAACTCGGGAGTGATAAATTCTTCTGAAATACCATAATTAAAAGGAATTTGAATACCCCATTTCGGCGGAAGCAATTGCCCTACATTAACATTGGTGACCAAATCGTATGAAATGGCATCTTCACGTGCGCGTTCGTTCGGCATTTGATCTATACTTCCAAAGCCGGAGGTGCTGGTGCTGCCCGTGGCCGAAATGTTGGCAAAATCGGCAATGTTGCCATCAACCGCAGCAATTGCTGCCCATCCACCTTCATTATCTAAACCTGCCAATCTCAACTCGTTAAACCAGACTTCTCCCCTGACAGGTAGTCTACTGGTATTTTTAATGCCTACCATGGCGCTTCTTATACTTCCCAATGATGGGTTACCCCTTATACCGATGCGCAGGCGACCAGGGGTACGCTCGGCGAATTCATCGACAGATATAACTTCACCATCGACAACCTCAAAGTAACGCACCTCGTTCAAATTACCGCCATCGATCCAGACCGATTTCACCTTGTTCAAGTCCGCTAAGATAACTTCCATTTCATTATTTATGGGCCAAATGGCTTCTTCTGATCGCGCACTAAAGGGAGTGAATTCCAAAGGCAATTCCAATTGATAGAAATTTTCGGAAAAATCGGTACCTATCCTAAGGAAGCCTACCAACGGTTGCTCAATATCGTATATATCGGATTCAAGAATTTTCTCGGCATGCATGAACATCTTCAGCTTTTTATATTGGCGCACATCGATGTTCACGTTTTTAAATACCCCTCGGGCATCTTCGGGTTCCAAGTTTTCGACAATCAAAGAAAGTGATTGCTCGTTCTGCTGAATAATCGTATTATTATTGTTCAATTGCTCTCTACGAACCCCTGGTGGCAGAACATAAGGTATCGGGGTACGGTTCTCGTTTTCTTGAATATTTACGGCATTGACCTTGAAAGTAGTGTTGTCGTCGTCAGGGTTCGGGTCGTTGTTGTCTAAAGGCTTTAAATAGGTACGCCAATCGCCACGCACCAAATCCAACGTTGCGAAACGCAATATGACGTCGCTGGTAAAACCGGTCATGTACATACGCATAGAACTAATAGAGCGGAAATCGGTAATACCGCCCACTGCATCGGCAAAATCATTTAAGGGGATCTTATACTGGATCCATCTTGCCCGTACCGTACTGCCGTCAGGAATTCTGTTATCCCCAGAAAAGACCAAAGAATCTCGAATATCGGTTACGTACAAATCATTGATATTCGTATTCGGCTTAATTGGGACTCGATATTCATAGTAACTGTTTACTGTGTTCATCGTCAGGTCACGGTCGATATCCTCTACATCCGGTAAGGTAGTCGAACCCCTATTATCATTGGTGACCTGTACCGGTGAGTTACCTTGCGTGTTATTGAAATTTAAGTATCGATCGAGAATACCGCCTTCGCGCTGTAAAAAATATTCGTAGTTGTCCAATGCTGGATCAGCGCCGTTCGCCGTGCCGTAGATGGCCGCCTCAGCACCATCGTCAAGACCATCAAGGCCAACATCTTGCTGTACGCGATTGCCCTCATTGACATCGAATGCGTACACAAGGGCCTGAGTGGCAGGAACGGGGCCCCATATCGGGTTTTCAGGTTTGATGCTCCCCTCCCCGTTGATAGGCAGCCCATTTTCGTATTGTTTCAGGCCATCGGACAATATATCTTCGGTAATGTTACCAAAGTTCAATACCAATTCACCTGGACCAGTGGCAATACCATCTACATAGGGGTCCATTACCCAAAATTGAACGAATTCGACATTGGCCTGTTCAAAATTCGTACTGCTCAAAGAGCGCATGATACCACCCCATTTCTGGTCGGTAGCAACGTTTTCAAAATTTTCGCTCGCGTTATATGGCCCCTTTAGATTCGGGTAGTAGGCCAAATCAAGCGTAGTCTGCTGGCGTGTCTGGCCTTGGGAAATTTCCACTTTCGGAAAGACCTCATCGACAAATATTCTTCGTGTGGCGTTGGTAGAGATATCGCTATCACTGATACTAGAAGGTCTTTGATTCGTGTAAAACACGGGATCAATCGTATACCAGGCCATTTTCGCCCTATTAAAACCCGTCTCCAAACCTTTTTGAGTTGGCGTATCCAGAAATTCAACTGGTGTACTAGCCAAGGCCCAACCCAACGAAGAGCGGACATCTATTAAAGACTGCGCACCTTCGAAGTCATCTAAATAGGTTGTTGTTTCTCCCTGAAAATCCGCATTTTTGGGGGAATTCGGCTTTAACCAAGCCATTTCGCCACGTACAGATAGGTTTGAGGGCACATCCGTATCAATATTCGGAAGTTTGTTGACCAATCGGGTCAAAAATGGAACTTCGGTAGAAAAGTTTCCGTTGATACCGAAAATAGTATTGTTCACCGGTTCGACACCAAAATTTGATTTTTGTGTCAACGGCCTTTCATTCAAATTCAAAAGTGTAGCGCCCAATACAAAATTCTCGTTGAACTGGTGTTCGACATTGACCCCGGAAAACCTTCTTGTTTGTTGCCCGAAGACCGCATTGTTTTCTACCGAAATGTTGATAGGGGTATTCGAAGCCTCTAAACTGGGGTCCAGAATCTGAACTGTACCTGCCTGATAATTTACCGTATAATCGATACCTTCCTGTAGCTGTCTGCCACCGGCAGTAACCCGAACTGAACCTCTCGGCACGTTAAAGGCACCAATAGGTATACCATTGCTACCTTCAGACTTGTACCTACCCTTTAACATAAATTTGTTCTTTTCGGGGTCCTGCAATGCCGCCGATTTGGTCAGATCGTACATATCTTTGAAGACATAGCGTTCTTGGTTGGGGTTGTACGTATTTTCTTGCTCATAATCACCACTTCCCAATTCCTCGAAGAGATACTTCCCAAAAGGTTCGACCTTGGTAAAGATTATTTGACCATTTTGCGTATCTACTGTAAGGCCCGGAACAAAATCAAAGAAACCATCTCCGCCGGGTTGTAAATCATTATAGGCATTCAATCGGTCAAAATTAAAGACGTTCAAAAGAATACGATCCTGAAGACCATCTGGCCACGTGGCATCATCGACCGGGGTGATATAGTTTCTAGGTGTCGGATTGCTATATAGGATATTCAGTTTGAAATCTTCTTGGCTCAATCGAAAAGCACCCGTAGCGTAGATATTTTTCATCATCAAGTCCCAAATCGGATCGGAAACGTTGGTGATATTACTTTTAAGAAGTTTAAGAATCAGTGTGTTATTTTCGATTATCGGGTTTTCAGTCGGTCCTGAAACTGTTGTCGCATCTAGACCGCCGTTGGCGAACTCACCCACTTGATACACGTTACCATTATGTGTATATTGATAGGCCACGGCCAGAATCTCATCGTTGCTCAAACGCTGATTCAATGAAATATAGCCCAATTGCGAATTAAAATTGTAGTCCCTGACCAGCTCCATCTTACGGGCATTTTCCAAATAGGCATAATCGAAACCTTGGTTCGGTTGATATCCCGGCACGTTAAATCCTTGTTCTATCGTAGCAACATCACGAATACTTTCAGTAAGAACCCCGCCAGAGCCAATCATTGCTGGATCATAGTCGTTGGCATTGTTCCTTGGGAGGCCGTTCGGTTGGCCGCCATTGTTCATATTAAAGAAGTTGGGAGGTGGAGCGTTACCAGCTATCTCCCTATAAATTCTTGTTTTAGCATTTTCAACGCCCTCCAAGGGATCATATTCCCCCAAATCTTGTATCCCTACAATATTACGAACGTTCTGGGTCTGCTGGCTACGGTTGGTCACCCAGACTTCTAGACGCGTAATCTGCACTTGACTACGGATGTAAGGATAGTTCTCCAGTGCATCATCATAATTGTCCCTAAAAGATTGAGAAAGAAAGAAGTGTCTATCCTCATCATAATCTAAAGCCGTAACCTCAAATTCGCTCAAGGTACCGCCACCTTGGGCGACGACGGTATTATTTTGCGATTGCTGTTGAGAAAAAACTGCCGTAACCGAGGTCTTACCGAACTGCAATTGTGTCTTTACGCCAAAAAGACTTTGCGAACCTTGAATCAACGAACTGTTCAAAGGCATAGAGATATTACCCACCTCGATCGAACGAATAATATCGTCTTCTGTCGGGGTATAGTCCAACTTTACAATATTCTGGAAATCAAAGGTCGCCTCAGTATCATAATTTGCAGTTACCTGAAGACGCTCACCAATTTTCCCCAACATGCTCAGGCTGATACGTTGATCAAAGTCAAATGAAGTATTCGTGCGATTTCTTGGGGATAATGAAGGATTGTCATTTTTTTGCCAAATAACACCCAAATCCATAGCCACAGAACCTTGCGGAATGACCTCAATGGTATTTCCGCCAAAAATAGATTGAAACCACTGTTTATTCGTGTAGAAATTCGGAAGCAGGTTTTTTCGTGCCTCCTCGCTGCCCTCTTTTTTACCTGAATAGGCATCCGATTTTTCCTTAAAATAATTTTTGATATTCTCTTTGCGCACCAGTTCGTAGTACTGGTCTGGGGTCAGTATAATGGGGTAGCCAATATCAAAATCACCTAACTTTTCAGAATAGATGTACATTTTCAGCTTGGGATCATAAAAGTATTTGGAGACAATACTTTCTGGGTTCTCCATACGGAGTTTCCCCAAAGAAAAACCAGTTTTAACCGAATCGACCTGCTGCTCTTCCGTATCCTCGCCCTCGGTTTCTTGGGCATACGAAGTAGCCATTGAAATCACGAAAAAGAAGAATAGGAGAGTAAGCTTAAATGGTGATTTAAGAATTAGTTCGGCCCCTGTTTTCAAACTTGTTACAAATTTTTAAGCGCAAGTTTAATAATGTTCTCTGCGCTAAGCGAGGGGTCTTGGGCGAGCACTTTATCCACTATCTTTTCAGTGGGTCTTCTAGCAAAGCCAAGAACCTCTAAAGCAGATAACGCTTCTTCTTTATTTGTATTGTTCGCAGGCGAGGAAACTTCGCCGATATCGTACACTTTTAAAATCTTGTCACGAAGGTCAAGAATAACCCTTTGCGCCGTTTTTGCACCTATGCCTTTGATAGACTGAATTGTAGGCACATTACCATTGGCAATAGCATCTCGAATTTGAGCAGGTTCAAGCGATGAAAGCATCGTACGGGCAATACTGGATCCAATACCTGAAACGGAAAGTAATAAGCGGAATATTTCGCGTTCAGAGCGTTCTGAAAAACCGAATAATGTGTGTGAATCTTCCTTGACCTGTAGGTGAGTAAAAAGACTGATGGTTTCCGAGTCGTTGATTCTTGAAAAGGTATGCAATGTTATATTCACGAAATAGCCTACGCCAGCACATTCGATAACAACATAAGTCGGGTTCTTTTCTACTAGTTTACCTTTAAGATGATGGATCATAGGAATGAAATTTCAAGTTTAAGTGTCAAGTTCAAAATGCTCACGATTTCGTCCCCCATGCTGGCAAACAATAAATTTCTAAAGTTTTTCTGAGGACGCGAATTTTACCAATTTTTACTAATCGTTTTTCATAAACGCAGTGGTCGTATCACTGCGTTAAACAGAGAAAAAAGAGTAATACGGAGAATCTCACGTAAACTCATAGTTCTGGAAATAAAACTTAACTTTTTACTGCAACTGCAACCGCTTACAGACAGCTAACTCCCTGTCTTGGCCTTACGGCGCTTCTCCCGTTCTTGGGCATCGATAGCCGCTACCGCGGTCATATTTACCATTTCGTCGACACTGGCACCCAACTGTAAAATATGTACCGATCTTTTCAAGCCTACCATTATAGGACCTATCGAATCGGCTTTATTAAGTTCTTTCAATAATTTGTATGTGATATTGGCAGATTCCAGATTAGGAAAAATCAAGGTATTCACCTTTTTTCCGGCCAATTTTGAAAATGGAAATTGGCTCTGCAACAATTCTTTATTCAATGCAAAATCAGTCTGTATTTCACCGTCGACCACCAATTGGGGGTTCGTTTCATGCAAAATACGAACGGCTTCTCTCACTTTTTTGGCATTCGGATGGGACGAAGAACCAAAATTCGCATACGATAGCAACGCAAGTACCGGATCATAACCGAATGTCGCCGCAACATTTGCTGTATTTTGCGCAATTTCCGCCAATTCTTCTGCATTCGGGTCTATGTTAATAGAAGTATCCGCCAAAAACAAGGGACCCATATTGGTAATCATGATGTTCACGGTAGCTACGTTCTTCACGTTCGCTGCTCTTCCTATAACTTCGAAAATAGGTTTTACTACTGTTGGATAGGCTCTTGAATAGCCAGAGATCATACCATCGGCGTCACCTTCCAGAACCATCATCGCCCCGAAATAATTACGTTCACGCATTTTTCTCTTCGCACTGTACAAGGTAGTACCACTTCGTTTTCTACTTTCCCAGAACTTCGTGGCGTATCGAATATGTTTTTCGTCGAACTCGTTTGAAGCAGGGTCTAGAATTGGGATATCGGCATCGAACTCCAATTCACTTTTGAGTTCGAGTATGATTTCCTTTTTACCTAAAAGGATGGGCTGCGCAATACCTTCTTCGTAAACGATCTGGGCCGCCTTTAAAACATCTAAATGATCTGCCTCCGCAAATACGATTCGCTTTAAGTTGAGTCGCGCCCTATTGTGTAGCAGACGAACTACTTTGTTGTCATTACCTGAACGTTGTAGTAATTCCTCTTTGTATTTGCCCCAATCTTCAATGGGGTTTTTGGCGACGCCACTATCCATAGCAGCTTTCGCAACAGCGGGTGGAATCTCCGAAATCAGCCGTTGATCGAAAGGTTTAGGAATGATATATTCTGTACCGAAAGTAAGACGTGTCTCGCCATATGCAATATTAACCTGCTCGGGTACTGGTTGTTTGGTCAACTCGGCCAAAGCCTTTACTGCCGCCATTTTCATTTCCTCGTTAATAGAGGTGGCCCGAACATCAAGAGCTCCCCTAAAAATAAATGGAAAACCCAGTACATTATTAACTTGGTTCGGGTGGTCGGAGCGTCCCGTGGCCATAATGATATCCTTTCTTGTCTTACAGGCCAAATCGTAGTCTATCTCAGGGTTTGGATTGGCCATAGCAAAAACGATAGGGTTCTTTGCCATTGAAGTCAACATTTCAGGAGTAACGATGTCGGCTATGGAAAGGCCAATAAAAACATCGGCACCTCGCATGGCCTCTTCAAGTGTATCTATCTTTTTGGCCGTCGCAAATTCAAGTTTTGAAGCAGCCAAATTTACAGCATCTTTTCGAATGACCCCTTTGCTATCGAGCATTACAATATTTTCTGCCTTTGCACCAAAAGCCTTATAGAGTTTCGTACAGGAAACGGCTGCAGCACCAGCTCCACTGATGACGATCTGTACCTCACCAATTTTCTTCTTGGCCAGCTCAAGGGCATTCAACAAAGCCGCGGCAGAAATTATGGCGGTACCATGCTGATCGTCGTGCATCACCGGAATATCCAGCTCCTCTTTCAACCTTCGTTCAATCTCAAAAGCTTCAGGAGCCTTGATGTCTTCCAAGTTGATACCCCCGAAAGTGGGGGCGATCATCTTTACGGTCTGTACGAACTCATCAACATCCTCCGTATCTACTTCAATATCCATACCATCGATATCTGCGAAAATCTTAAAAAGTAAACTTTTTCCTTCCATGACAGGTTTCGAGGCTTCGGGACCAATATTGCCCAGACCCAAAACTGCAGTTCCATTAGAAATAATGGCTACTAGGTTACCTTTGGACGTATACTTATAAACATTCTCCTTATCCTTCGCAATCTCTAGACAAGGCTCGGCGACGCCTGGTGAATAGGCCAATGCCAAATCACGCTGTGTGGCGTAAGGTTTTGTGGGAACGATCTTTATTTTGCCCGGTTGGGGTTTCGCATGATAGATAAGTGCCTCCCTGCGATGTTTCTCTTTGCCCATATAGTAGTTCGATTTTGGAAAGCAAATTTAGGGGAATGAGATCATTTACGTGCAAATGCCCCTTATTCTTTTTCATCTACCGCTACATTTAAACGCATTGCAAGTATTGCAGCAACTATAAAGAATGCACCAGCGAACAACATGGCATTTATAGCATTTCCGCCTAACAAGTATTTGAAAATAGGTCCAAATGTCAATGTTTCGATTCCCATAGGAATAACGATCATCATATTCAGAATACCCATATAAACACCCCTCCTATCTTGAGGAACAACCTTTGATACCATGGTATAAGGAATACCCATCATGGCCGCCCAGCCAATACCAAATAAGACCATAGGCAACAGAACCAAAAGAGAATCACTTATATATGGAATAGCTAATAACGATAAACCAGTACCTACTAGGCTATACGCGTATATTTTTTTTCCGCCAAATTTTAAAGTAAGGGGCACCAATGCCAATGCAACTACCATGGTGACTATATTATAGGTTAAACTCATTTGAGCTGACTGCGATGCCGCTTCTGAAGTAGAATAGCCCATTGTCAGTTTGAACAACGGGGTAATGTACTGCCAGTATACAAATAATGCGTACCATTGAAAGAGATAAACAGCCCCAAGCTTCCACATGAAAGGTGGCATATCTTTAATAGCCGATTTAATTTCCGTAAATGGTTTTGCTATGCGCTCAGCGACAGCTAAACTTTTGGTGTGATTGATTTCTGCCAGCTCTTCAGAGGTCGGTGGAATCTCGGGAGTCTTAAATACCGACCATAAAATAGTTGTAATTGAGAGAATTCCACCAATATAAAATGAATAGTACAACCACTGTGGAATCGAGCCTGCAACTTCGATGGTATCACCACCAAATAAATATTGAAAAAGTACTATTGAACCATTAGCCAAAAGTATTCCTGCTCCAACGAACAAACTCTGCATTTGATAGCCCAAGCTTAATTGCTTTACGGGTAGTTTATCGCCTACAAATGCGCGATACGGCTCCATAGCCATGTTGTTTCCAACATCGAGAATCCATAAAAGACCCACGGCAAACCACAATACGGGACTCGTAGGAAAAGCAAATAAACAAATACTACCAATAATAGCTCCAATCAAAAAATAGGGTTTTCTTCTGCCCCATCTTGGAGACCAGGTTTTATCAGACATCGCCCCAATTATGGGTTGTACTATCAATCCTGTTATAGGGCCAGCGATATTTAAAATAGGTAACATTTCTTCCGAAGCACCTAGGTATAAGAAAATTGGGTTTATTGCGGTTTGTTGTAACCCAAAACTGTACTGAATGCCTAAGAAACCCACATTCATATTGAAAATCTGCCAAAAACTTAAAGACGGTTTTTTAATCATGTTCATTTTATATTCAAGGTTTGGTGGTAAATCTGCCTAACAAGGTAACATTTTAAAGCTCTAGTAGCCAAAACTTAACAGTAAAACCCTTAGGGTCTTGAACGAAAACGTTTGTGTTTCCATTATAACCGTTTCAAAAACTGGATATTACGTTGCAGGCGTGAAAATTTGGTGTGTTTTAATGCGTATTTCTGAAATACAAAGGCCTCCCTCGTCGGAGGCAAGAGGAGAGGTATGGATTTCGTCTTACTTTAGAAATTTAATGTTTCGCTTGAGACCTTCGAACTTTGTTCGTTTTACTGCAGATTTCTGAAAGACCTTTTTAAAAACATCTTCCGTAATCTCTTCCCAGTCTTTTTTTGACATGGATAGCATTTCGGGATGCGGGTTAAACAGAGGTTCACTATGCGGTTTCGAAAATTTGTTCCAAGGGCACACATCTTGGCAAACATCACAGCCAAAGGCCCAATCATCAAATCTCCCATGGAATTCATTCGGGATTTCATTCTTCAGTTCGATAGTAAAATAGGAAATACACTTGCTGCCATCGACCACATAGGGTTCGACGATAGCCTCTGTGGGGCAAGCATCGATACAGGCGGTGCATGTACCACAATGGTCTGTGACGGGGGTGTCGTATTCCAAATCCAGGTCTATTATCAATTCGGCTATAAAATAAAAAGACCCTACCTGTTGTGTCAACAGATTACTGTGTTTACCGATCCAACCGAGTCCGCTTTTGGCGGCCCAGGCCTTATCCAATACCGGTGCGGAATCGACAAATGCACGACCATTTACTTCCCCAATTTCTTCGGAAATAAATTGCTGTAGTTGTTTCAGTTTTGATTTAATTACATGGTGATAGTCATTACCATAGGCGTATTTAGAAATCTTATACGACTCCTCCTTTTGGGTCTCTTGAGGATAGTAATTAAGCAATAAGGAAATTACTGATTTGGCGCCATCTACTAAAAGTCTAGGATCCAGACGCTTGTCGAAATGGTTTTCCATATAGCCCATCTCGCCATGCCTATTTTTCTTAAGCCAAGTTTCCAATCTTGGGGCTTCTTCTTCTAAGAAATCTGCTTTGGAGACACCACATGATAAAAAACCGAGGCGTTTGGCTTCGGTCTTGATTTGTTTCGTATTCCAATGCTTATCGCTCATCAAATTTTATCAACACTTCTTTAGGCTTCAACGAAATAAGCGGATTTAGCGTAATATTTTCAGCTGAAGAAGACAATTTGTATTTTTTGACTAAAGTAGCTATTACAATAATCATTTCGTACATCGCAAAACTATTGCCTACGCACATGCGTGGTCCGGCCCCGAACGGAAAATAATAACCGGAGTAGTCTTTTTTGTTTTCGGGGTCAAAACGTTCCGGTAAGAATTTGTTCGGTTTTTCCCAGAGATCAGCATGGCGATGCAGTTCGTAGATACTCATCAACCAAATCGTACGCTTTTTAAAATCGTAACCGCCGACGTTATCCTTTCCCAAACTTACGCGATCAATAACATACACAGGCGGATATAACCGCATGGCTTCCTCGATACATTGTTTGGTATATTGCAATCGGCCCAATGCTTGCATCAGGTCGGTATTCTCAAAATCTACGGTCTTTACTTCTTGAAATAACTTTTCTTGAATTTCAGGGTGTTTTGACAAAAGAAACAAGGTGAAACTAAGGGCATTCGCAGTGGTTTCGTGCCCAGCGGTAAAAAGTATGAGTACCTCGTCGATAAGCTGTTTACGAGACATGGCGGTTCCATCTTCGTAACGGGCCTTTAGAAGCATATCCAACAAATCGTCTTTTTCCTCTTTAGAATCTATTCGTTCTTGAATAATACCGTTCAATAGTCGTTGCGCATCTTTTGAAAACTCTAAATGTCGGCCAATATCGCCCGACAATTGAAACCACCATTTCAAATAGGGCTGGCGCATTTCTTTGATCAACATTTTTTGATTGGTCGTCGTGATATCCTGTAATTTACGCATACGATTGCGCAGATTATCGGCACTAAAAAGTGACTGGGCCACCACTTGAAAGGCCAAATCGCCCATTAAGGGGAAAATATCATTTTCTTTTGAGTGCTCTATCCGCTGCAACTCGGTAACAATCGAATCATACATAATCTGTAAAAGGCCCTCTAGCTTTTTCTTGTGAAAAGCGGGTTGTACCATTCTACGATGAACGCGCCAAAAATCGCCATTTGCGGTCAACAGCCCATGACCAATATACTTGGCCAGATCTTTTGTTTGTAGCGAAGACTTGTGATAGTTTTTATGATTTTTTTGAAGGATGTATCTTATCGATTCCGCATTTCGGGTAAAAACTACTTTACTCCCCAAACCGATGTTCACCATAAACGTATCACCGAACTTTTCAAAATTCTCATTATGGAATGGCAAGGGGTTTTTGAGGATACGGTTCCGATTTTTGAACACTTCGATTTGCGAGACGCTAACCAACGGTTTTTTCATTTTAGGGGATTTTCTTTTTGGGGATGTTCTTGATTCCGTAGTTGTATTCATTGTAGCACTACATCTTCTTATTAAATTAGATATGTTACATCCATGAACTGTAATTTAGGACAGGTCAAAATATTTTGTTCACGCTTCTAAAATGCGCATTAAAGATTCAACTTTATAAATCTAAAATAGACCTGGCTGGATACCTCCTTTGATTCTTCCCAAATGTTTATATGCAAGTTCGGTCACTTCCCTACCCCTAGGAGTGCGCATAATAAAGCCCTGCTGTATCAAAAAAGGCTCGTATACTTCTTCAATGGTTTCCGCACTTTCGGAAACTGCCGTAGCGATAGTGGAAATCCCTACAGGGCCACCTTTAAACTTATCGATCAAAGTGGTCAGAATTTTGTTATCCATTTCATCGAGGCCATAGACGTCAACATGCAATGCTTTTAAGCTGAATCTCGAAATGTCCATATCGATATTGCCATTACCTTTTATCTGTGCAAAATCACGTACACGTCTCAACAAAGCATTACAGATTCTTGGGGTTCCCCTACTCCGACCGGCAATTTCGATAGCCGCATCTTGCGTGATGGGCACTTTTAAAATCTCGGCACTTCGTTCTACGATAGTAGAAAGTAGTTCTGTGGAATAATATTGTAGCCGACTTTGAATACCGAAACGCGCACGCATTGGCGATGTCAACAAGCCGGAACGTGTAGTTGCTCCTATCAATGTAAACGGATTCAGGTTGATCTGCACGGATCGCGCATTCGGGCCCGTCTCTATCATAATATCGATTTTATAATCTTCCATCGCTGAATAGAGATACTCTTCAACGATGGGGCTCAGTCGATGAATCTCATCAATAAAAAGCACATCGCGTTCGTCTAGGTTAGTCAAAAGTCCGGCAAGGTCGCCTGGTTTATCCAACACAGGGCCCGAAGTAATTTTAATGCCTACCCCAAGTTCGTTTGCCAGAATATGGGCCAAAGTGGTCTTACCCAATCCAGGGGGACCGTGAAACAAAGTATGATCTAAGGCCTCACCCCGGAGGTTGGCTGCATCGACAAAGACCTTTAGGTTTTCCAATACCTGTTCTTGTCCTGTAAAATCATCAAAAGTTATGGGGCGCAATACCCTTTCTATGTCCACTTCTTCGGGAGTAAAATTTTCTCCGGAAGGGTCTAGATACTCATTCATAGACCCAAAGATAGTAAAATCGAAGGGCAGAAATCAAGGTATTTCGACCCCGACCATAGCAACATGATATTTGTCATCTTTTTTAGCATTTATATTCACAAACTTTGTCAGAAATATATGAGCAGATGAAATATCAATCTTAAAAACAAAAACTATGGCAGAAGCATTTAATCTTCATCAATACGGTATAGAAACCGAAAAGATTTATAGAAACAGTAGCGTACCCGTACTTTATGAACTGGGACTACGCCTAGAAAAAGGTACCGCAATTTCCGATGTGGGTGCATTGATGACCTATTCCGGAGAAAAAACGGGACGTAGCCCAAAGGACAAGCGTATTGTACGTCACCCAGATTCAGAAAATAACATTGACTGGGGCAATATCAATATTGGCCTTGACGAGCACACTTTTATGGTCAACCATGAACGTGCGCTTGACTATTTGAACATCTGCGAACACTTATATGTAGTAGATGCTTATGCGGGTTGGGATCCAAAATATCGTATCAAAACACGTATCGTCTGTACCCGTGCCTACCATGCCCTTTTCATGCAGAATATGCTGATTATGCCTACCAAAGAACAATTGGCCGATTTCGGCGAACCCGATTATGTGATTTTCAATGCAGGTCAGTTTCCGGCGAACAGATATACTTCCGAAATGACTTCCAAAACCAGTGTAGACCTGAATTTGGAACGTAAGGAAATTGTCATCTTAGGCACCGAATATGCCGGAGAAATGAAAAAGGGGATTTTTTCCGTTATGAACTACTTAATGCCCCTGCAAGAGGTACTACCTATGCACTGTTCTGCCAATGTGGGCGAAAAGGATGATGTGACCATTTTATTTGGATTATCCGGAACCGGAAAAACCACCTTGAGCGCAGACCCCAAACGTAAGCTGATCGGAGACGACGAACATTGCTGGACCAACGAGGGCACTTTTAATATCGAAGGTGGTTGTTACGCCAAGGCTATTAATCTTTCTGGAGAAAACGAACCTGATATTTTTAATGCTATCAAATTCGGAACCGTTCTTGAAAATGTGGTGTACGATGAAAACACCCGAAAAGTAGATTATACCGATGTTTCCATCACGCAGAACACCAGAGCCTCCTATCCGATACGTTACATCGATAATATTCAGATGCCTTGTGTTGCTGGGCATCCCGAAAATATCATTTTCTTGACCTGTGACGCTTTTGGCGTACTGCCTCCTGTCAGCAAATTGACACCCGAACAGGCCAGTTACCATTTTATATCCGGGTATACCGCTAAAGTGGCCGGCACCGAAATGGGCGTAACCGAACCACAGGCAACCTTTAGCGCTTGTTTTGGGGCAGCCTTTATGATGTGGCACCCCAATAAATACGCCGAACTTTTGGCCGAAAAAATCAAAGAGCACAACGTCACTGCATGGCTGGTCAATACCGGATGGACGGGTGGAGCCCATGGCATAGGTTCTCGTATAAAGTTAAAATATACGAGAGCAATGATAGATGCCATTCACCATCATGATTTCGACAATGTAGATTTTGTTACTGATGAAGCTTTCGGGTTTCAGATTCCGGTAAGTTGCCCTAATGTGCCATCGGATGTACTCATTCCCAAAAATACTTGGAAAGACAAAGCAAAATACGAGGAGGTTAAAAAGAAACTCATCAAATTGTTCAACAAAAACTTTGAACAGTTTCAGGCAGATGTGAATCCGGCAATAGTTGAGGCCGGGCCTAAAAATCTCGAATTACAGTCATAAATAGATTAGCTGTATAATCCCAAATTCGTTTCAGTACCCCGTTGTCATTTGGCAGCGGGGTTTTTTGCATAGGTTCGTTCAGTGGATACCCGTCTTCGCTGGAGAGACGAAATTCTAGTTGAAAAGTCGTAATTTCATATTATGCAAAAAAATAAGTATCCCTCTGGAATTCTTCAATACATTCCATTTTTTTATGTTATCTGGTCAGACGACCTCTTAACGATCTCTGAAATCAATGTTGTTCAGAAGGCGTTGGAAGCCGATGAAACATTAACCGAAGAAAATCGGAATACACTTATTTCTTGGTTGGATACAGCAAATCCCCCAACAAACAACGAGCTTAAAAATTGGAAGCGGACAATCGCCAACACGAGAGTAAAACTGGTAGAGAGCGAAACCTACCCCTTGGCTACGTTCAGTCAAAAAATAGTGCGCCAGCATTATCGTAAATGCCCCTTCAACGACCAATTGAAACACATCGAGGTAAATCTCGGTATTCAGCCCAACCATTATAGCCATTTGTTCGACGTAGAAGTAGATTACAAATCGACCTTGAACTATTACGACGCTTCGGAAATCGATACCCTTTTAAAGGGAGAACATGCCGATGTTATTGATGGGTTCCGTTCCGTTTTAGACAACCCGATTTTCGAATGGGATATCCATAGAAAAAAAGAAGATTTCAGGGAAGTAGTATTGGATCAGGTAAAGTTTTTGGCGGACAAAGGGTATGGACCCATGGCATATCCATCAATATACGGTGGCACCAATGACATGGAAGGCTACGCCTACATGTTCGAAAATATGATGTATGTGGACGGGAGCCTCACCATAAAATTCGGCGTACAGTTCGGGCTGTTCGGTGGAAGCATACAAAAGCTAGGTACAAAAAAGCATCATGACAAATACTTGGAAGATGCGGGCAGTGCGTCTTTACTAGGCTGCTTCGCCATGACAGAAACTGGGCATGGATCTAACGTTCGCGGTATCAAGACTACGGCAACCTATGATAAAGAAACGGATAACATCATCATACAGACGCCAGGGCAGAACGATAACAAAGAATATATCGGTAATGCTTTACATTCAAAAATGGCTTCTGTCTTTGCCCAACTTATTGTCGACGGAAAGAATGAAGGAGTACATGCCATTTTAGTGCCCTTACGAAATGAAAAACATGAGTTGCTACCCGGCATCAAAATCGAGGACAATGGGTATAAACTGGGTCTGAACGGCGTGGACAACGGAAAAATATGGTTCGATCAAGTTTCGGTACCAAGGGAAAATTTACTCAATAAATATGGTGATGTACGCTCCGATGGCAGTTATCATTCCCAGATCAAAAACTCGAACAAACGTTTTTTTACTATGCTCGGCACATTAGTAGGTGGTCGTATTTGCGTAGCTCGCGCAGGACTGGGCGGAGCGAAATTCGCCCTTGCCGTCGCTATCAAACATGCCCTCAAACGCAGACAGTTCAATGACAGCATAAAAGTACAGGAAGACCTTTTAATGGACTATCCAACACATCAATTGCGATTGACACCATTGGTGGCAAGTGCCTATGTTTATCATGTCGCTCTGGATAAAATTATGGAAGCATATTGTGACCAAAGTCAGCCTGACAAAAGAGAAGTCGAGACCCAGGTGGCAGGCCTAAAATCCATTATTACTTGGTACGCCAATTCGGCCATTCAAGAATGCCGTGAAGCCTGCGGCGGAAAGGGATATTTGTTGGAAAACCGTATCGCAGACCTCAAAGGCGATGTAGATATTTTCACCACTTTCGAGGGCGATAATACCGTTCTATTGCTTTTAGCTGCCAAAGGTGTGCTTTCCGATTTTAAATCAGAATTCAATAGTGCAGGATTTTCTGCAGTATTGAAAATATTAGGGATACAAATTAGTAATAAACTCACCACAATAAACCCGGTATATTCCAATAAAGTGGATAAAGAACATCTGTACAATCCCAAATTCCACAAACATGCTTTTGAGTATCGTACGCGCCGATTGACCTATACGCTAGCCATGCGCATTCGCGACTACATTAAAAAAGGGATGCCCTCTTACCAGGCCTTTTTAAAGGTTCAGACCCATTTAGTGGCACTTGGAAAAGCATATAGTTGCGAGTTGGCCTATAATTTCTACTGTGATTTTGTCGACACTATTCCAAATGAAAAAAATCGCTTACTGTTTCAGAAACTAGGAACGCTTCATGCATTACAGACTATTCGTGAAGATGCCGAATGGTATTTGGAACAGGGCTATATAGGAGGAACGAAATCGAAAGCAATTCGGCAACGGGTAGAACGGCTATGTACTGAGCTTCGCCCCCATATTCATATCTTGGTCGATGGCTTTGGCATTCCTGATCATTGTATGAGTGCGCCAATAGCGGGGTAAAAAACTCAAGTTCAAGAACACGTTAAAACGCATTCTGGCGGTTTTTCGTTTATTATCTTTACCACCTCAAAATAATGAGGTTAACTTAGCATCCAGCAATAATCACTCCTCCTTATGTAATTCAGAAGTATCCGAAAACTCAGTGATTTGGATTTTTGGGCCACCATAAAGATGTGTTTTTGATGACCCACTGGAAGTAAGTTCAAAGTCACTAAGTGCATAGACATTGGCCGATGACGCATCTTGAGAGATTAAGAAAACTTTGTCAGCCTCTAGCTTTTCACCTTTTAAGCTAGCACTTTCGAATAAGTTAGCATGAAGTTCGGTGGCTGTGCCTTCCATTTTTGCTGAGGAATTGTTATACATTTTTATGTTACTCAGTTCGCTAACGGCATAGACACGAAAATCAGTTTTATCCTTAAGCACAAAATTCATCTCCGTACCGTTTAAGTTAAAATCTCCCGAGCTGTTTCCCTCCATATTTATATTGATGAGTTCAGCATCGGCACTGAGTTCTAAGTTTGAAGATTCATAGGTATTGACAAAAAGCTCATCTGTGGTTAGTACACCATTAGTTCGTACACTACCATCATGAAGTGTAAGGGCATTTAGATATTTGTAATTTATCGTTATTTCAAGCATTTTCTTGCTCGTGATTTTATAGAAAGAACTAATCACCAACGTTCCGTCTTCCACACTAAATTTTAATACATCGATGAGATTGTCGTCAGCTTTAATATCATAACCCTCTTCGGCCGAATTTTGTAAACGTATCTCAAGATCGTCTCTCAATTCAATGGCATTAAAGGTCGGCAAACTCTCTTGCACCTCTATTACGCTTTTATTTCCTTTTATTTTGGGCTTACGTTGGGCGTATATCACCGAAGCCGAAAAGATAATCAAGAGAAGAATAAAATTTTTCATTTTTAAATTTTAAGGGAATCGAACGATGTTCTTTGAAATTTACCTTACACGGGAGAACACTCCCCTTTATGCAGTCCTCTCCGTCTTACATCCGATGTCGGTTGCAAGTCATGTGAACAATCTAATATATCAAAAAAAATGCCCAACTATTACGGTCGGGCATTTTTATTTGAGTTAGTCTACTATATTAATGATTGAGTTCTTCCTCGTCTTTTTGTAAAGGAACTGTTTGTGGAATGTAATCTTGACCTGGAATGACATATTCGTCGTTATCATCGACCTTGCTGTAATCGTAGGCCCAACGGTGTACTTCGGGTATAGGTCCATCCCAGTTACCGTGAATATGCTTCATTTCTGCTGTCCATTCCAAGGTATTTGATTTCCATGGGTTCTTCGGACCTTTTTTACCGTAGAAAATACTACTAACAAAATTATAGACAAACACTAACTGTGCAGCTCCAGCAATTAAAGCGAATGAAGTCATCAATACTTGAATATCAGTAAATTCATCAAACATTGGAAATGCCGTGTTTTCATAGTAACGCCTCGGCAGACCTGCCATACCTACAAAGTGCATCGGAAAGAATACTCCATAAGCACAAACTGCCGTTACCCAGAAGTGAACATACCCTAGATTCTTATTCATCATCTTACCTTCAAACATTTTTGGAAACCAATGATATACACCAGCGAACAATCCATAAAGTGCAGAAATACCCATTACCAAGTGGAAGTGAGCCACTATAAAATATGTATCGTGAATATTAATATCCAACGTACTATCTCCCATAATAATTCCTGTTAAACCACCAGTGATGAAAGTAGACACCAATCCTATGGAAAATAACATCGCTGGGTTCAGTTGAAGATTACCCTTCCATAAAGTAGTGATAAAATTAAATGCTTTTACTGCGGATGGAATCGCAATCAATAGCGTCGTAAATGTAAATACCGATCCTAGGAATGGATTCATTCCGGAGATAAACATGTGGTGACCCCATACGATGGTCGAAAGGAATGCGATTGCCAATATAGAAGCAACCATCGCACGATACCCAAAAATAGGTTTACGAGCGTTTGTAGACATAACTTCGGAAGTGATACCTAGGGCCGGGAGTATTACGATATATACTTCAGGGTGACCCAAGAACCAAAATAGATGTTCATAAAGTACAGGTGAACCACCTTGGTAATGCAATACTTCACCTTGAATAAAAATATCTGATAAAAAGAATGATGTTCCAAAGCTTCTATCCATTATCAACAACAAAGCTGCTGAAAGAAGCACGGGAAACGAAACGACCCCGATAATTGCAGTTACAAAAAATGCCCAAATCGTCAAAGGCAATCTTGTCATTGACATTCCTTTGGTTCTCAAATTAATAACCGTTACGATATAGTTCAATGAACCTAATAAAGATGAAGCAATAAATATGGCCATAGAAGTCAACCATAAAGTCATACCCATACCAGACCCTGACTGCGCCATAGGTAAAGCACTTAATGGAGGATAGATAGTCCACCCTGCTGCTGCTGGACCAGCCTCAACAAACAAGGAAATAATCATAATCACGCAAGAAACGAAAAACATCCAAAAGGAAAGCATATTCAGGAAACCAGATGCCATATCACGCGCACCAATTTGCAACGGAATTAATAAATTACTAAACGTACCACTCAATCCTGCGGTAAGCACAAAGAATACCATAATGGTTCCGTGCATTGTTACCAATGCTAAATATATATCAGCATCCATTATTCCATCAGGAGCCCACTTGCCCAAGAATGTGTCAAAAACTAAAAATGCTTCTCCGGGCCAAGCTATTTGCATCCTCATCAATAAGGACATTGCGATTCCAATAAAGCCCATTACCAAAACACCTGTAATCAGGTATTGTTTAGCAATCATTTTATGATCCTGACTGAATATGTACTTTGTTACAAAAGTTTCTTTGTGATGATGGGCATGGTCATCGTGAGCATGATCATCTATTTGGGCATGTGCTGTAACAGACATAATCTAAATTTTAATTTTATTAATTTTCTTTTAATAGCTTCTTCAAAACTAACGGTCGAGACCGTTATAGACCTGCAGTTTCCCCTTTTGGTGTATTAAAAGCGGGTTTTACCTCATCGATCAATACCGTTTCGGCAAATGTCTTTTGCTGGGCCATCCATTCATCATACTCTTTTTGAGTCTCTACGATGATTTTCATCTGCATATTATAATGTGACTTACCACATATTTTATTGCAAAGCAGAATATAATCGAACTCCCACGGGTCAGAGTTGTCCTCCCCTTTGGCGGCGCGTTCAGCTCGAATCACATTTGTACGTTTTACTTTATCAATAACATCAGGGTCCTGACGAATCTCGTCAGTGGTCTTTATGGGTGTAAACGAAAACTCGGTAGTCATTCCGGGTACACAGTTCATTTGGGCTCTGAAATGAGGCATATAAGCCGAATGTAATACATCTTGAGAGCGCATTTTAAAATTTACCTTTCTCCCTACGGGCAAGTGTAGCTCCTTAACGATAACATCGTCGGCAGCATAGGTATCAGCTTCATCTAAACCTAAAACGTTGGCCTTGTTGATATCAATCATTCGTACGTTTGCTGCACCCAATACATTATCCTCGCCTCCGTACCTTGCCGTCCAGCCAAATTGTTGGGCGTAAAGTTCTACAATTAAAGGGTCATCATCATCATTTACGTCCATTATGGCGGTCCAAGTATAGAGACCCCACAAAATCAATCCAGCTAAAACGATAACCGGAATAATGGTCCAAATAAATTCCAAACGGTCATTATCAGCAAAAAAAAGGGCTTTATTCCCCTTTTTACCTCGATATTTATATCCAAAATAATGGAGTAAAAATTGCGTAATGAACTGCACTACGAATATAATTGCAAAGGATACCAACAACAAATAGTCATATTCTTCCCCATGTGCGGAAGATGCATCCGGCAAGAGGAATTTGGAATACTTCCAAAAACTAAAAATGGTAATCAAATACGTGAACACCATGAAGGCGAACAACATATACCCATTATTCTTGTTATCCGTATCGTTCGCAATCTGTGAGGTCTCGACCTTAAGCTGCGACAATTCAAATATTTTGGTCATTTGCCAAATCGCAATTGCCACTAGTGCCAAAACCGATAAAATCAATATTGTAGTCATCGTATTTTCTACTATTATACGTTAAAATTAATAATGAAAATGCCTGCTCTCCTCGATAAATGGATTCCGTGTGGGCTGCAAAGGTGCACTTGTCAGCGCCCTGAAAACCCAAAAAATAAATAATCCCAAAAAGAATAATATTGCGCCGATTTCAGGAACACCTATATACCATTGATCTCCTACTGTCGAAGGCATAATCATATTAAAAATGTCCATGTAGTGGCCTGCAAGTATTACGATACCGGCCAAAATTACGAACCAATTGATTCGTTTGTAATCGCTGTTCATTAACAAGAGTACGGGAAACAAAAAGTTCATCGCCACCATGCCAAAGAAGGGAAGGTTATAGTCCGCAATACGTGTTACAAAATAGGTAACTTCTTCCGGTATGTTGGAGTACCATATCAGCATAAACTGTGAGAACCACAGATACGTCCAAAAAATACTGAAACCGAACATAAACTTTGCCAAATCGTGAATATGGCTATCATTGACATCGGGCAGGAATCCGCGAGATTTCAAATAAATAGTTACCATAGCTATCACTGTTATACCCGAAACGATCATACTGGCAAAAACATACCAACCAAATAGGGTACTGAACCAATGCGGGTCTACACTCATGATCCAATCCCAAGACATAATAGATTCGGAAATAAGATAAAAGACCAAAAAGCCAGCAGATATTCTAAAATTCAGTTTAAAGTTTGCGTTATCGTCGGCCTTATCTTGTTGCAAGGATAATTTTCTAGAGTATTCTCGATAGGCAATCCATCCGCCTAAAAATATAGCGGCTCGAATCAGAAAAAAGGTAGGGTTTAAATAGCCCGCTTTCCCTCGTAAAAGAGGGTCGTGGGCAACCACATCGGGATCCATCCATACAAACAGATGGTTCATATGTAATACGGAGAGTACAAGAATTACAAAAACAATGATTCCACCGGGTACTAAATAGGCCGTAATGCCCTCCATTACCCGAAACAACAAAGGCGACCAACCTGCCTGCGCAGCACGTTGTATGGCATAGAAAGCCAATACCCCCAAAGCAATCATAAAGAAAAAGAAGGCCGC
>CAZRIE010000011.1:8806-19533 GCA_964600075.1 uncultured Flavobacteriaceae bacterium | reverse complement strand
CTACCATGGCTTTGGATTCTTCAACGGTACTGGGGGCAGTAATAAACCCGATAGCTATACCAAGCACCCCGACAGCCATCAAAATGAAGGAACCAATCTTTAATCTGTTTGAAAACGTATACATATCGCTTCTCTAAGTATTATTTTGTTAACTCTTGTTTCAGTTGCATTACATACTCCGAAACCTGCCACATCTCTGTAGTGTTCATCTGTGACGCATAGGAACCCATTGAGTTCAATCCGTACTGCATGGTGTGGTAAGTAGTACCTATGGTAATGTTTCGCGCTTGATCCGAATAACTGGGCACACCCAATATTTTTTCACGCTTCACCAATGTTCCTTGACCCGCGCCCTTGCTACCATGACAAATGGCACAATAAATGGCGTACAACTCAGCGCCAACAGCTAAATTTTCTTCTTGGTTGATAGAATCTAAAGGACTGCTCTGCAACCTTGCCAACTCTTTACCTTCAAGTGTATTTTCATAACCATATGGAATCCATCCACGCATTATGGTATTTTCGGCAGGTTTCTGTGCTTGTTGACCGTCTGGAAGAAAATCAACCTCACCATAAGTTTCATAACCCACGGGCTCGTACATGTTTGGCATATATTGGTAATTCGGCTTGCTCTTCTCGGCACATGCCGCAACACACAGTAGCAACCCGAAAACAATTCCTATTTTGCTAAAACTGTTCATATTCAATGACTGTTTTTTTCCACTATGTTTATCTCTACTGCCCCTGTATCCAACAACAGATCTTTCAGTTCTTCTTCGTTATCGTGAATTTCGATTTCCATTAAAAAATGGTCATCCGTAGTACGCACATCAGGGTTTTCAGCGTCTTTAAATGGCCACAAGCGACTTCTCATATAGAAGGTGATTACCATTAAGTGAGCTGCAAAAAATACGGTGAGCTCGAACATGATGGGTACAAAGGCAGGCATATTTTCAATATAGCTAAAACTGGGCTTGCCACCGATATCTTGGGGCCAATCTGTAATCATCATATAGTTCATCATCCATATGGAAACCACAAAACCCAGACAGCCGAACATGAACGAAGTAATAGCGATTCGTGTCGGCGCCAATCCCATGGCCTTGTCCAACCCATGAACAGGGAACGGACAATATATTTCTTCGATATGATGTCGCGCCGCCTTCACCTTCTTAACAGCATGCATCAGCACATCATCATCGGTGTAATAAGCATGTATCGTTTTTGATGCCATAACTATTTTTTATTGTTTAAAAGTACTGCCTGACCGGCCCAATCGTCACGTTGCGCCCTGCCTGGGAAAGACTCCGTAATCGAATCTAAAAGGTCGTACTCTTTTTTAGTCATTCTACCGACTTGCGCAAAAGTAAATATACCTATATCATTGAGGGTAGCTTCCATTTGTGGTCCAACTCCCTTAATTTTTTTGAGGTCATCGGCGGTCTCTTTCGTTGGGTCGAAAGTACCGATAGAACTTAAAAGCTCGGAAACACCTAGTTTCGTATCCTTTGCAGGAACGACATCCCCTATCAAAACATCATCGGTAACCGGTTTTTGCTTTGATTTAATCCCCTTCATTTTCTCTATTTGGTACAAAGGTTTGCCTGCCTCCCTTAAATTCTTGTAGCGCTCACCGGAAGATTTTAAAATTGATTTTACCTCTGCCTGAGCAATCACCGGGAAGGTTCTGGCATAAAGCAAGAACAATACGAAAAAGAATCCGATGGTACCGATAAATATTCCGATATCGACAAAGGTCGGGGAGAACATCGCCCAAGAAGAAGGCAAGTAATCTCTATGCAACGAAGTCACGATAATTACAAAACGTTCGAACCACATTCCGATATTTACGATAATCGAAATAAAGAAAGAGAACATAATACTGGTACGAAGCTTCTTGAACCACATAAATTGTGGTGAAAATACGTTGCAGGTCATCATAGACCAATAAGCCCACCAATAAGGACCGGTAGCTCTATTCAAAAAGGCGTATTGCTCGTATTCCACTCCGGAATACCATGCCATGAAAAGCTCCGTGATATAGGCACAGCCCACTATCGAACCTGTAATCATGATTACGATATTCATCAATTCGATATGCTGAACCGTGATATAATCCTCCAGACTACACACCTTACGCATGATGATCAAGAGGGTGTTCACCATAGCAAACCCTGAGAATACGGCTCCTGCGACAAAGTAAGGCGGAAATATAGTCGTATGCCATCCGGGAATTACCGAGGTGGCAAAGTCAAATGATACTATGGTATGCACGGAGAGCACCAATGGAGTCGCCAAACCGGCCAATACCAAGGAAACTTCCTCAAAACGCTGCCAATCTTTTGCTCTCCCACTCCATCCAAAGCTCAACAAACTATATATTTTCTTCTGAAAAGGCAATACCGCGCGGTCACGGATCATAGCGAAATCGGGCAAAAGGCCTGTCCACCAAAAAACCAAAGAAACAGATAGATAGGTTGATATCGCGAATACATCCCAAAGCAATGGGGAGTTAAAGTTTACCCACAAAGAACCGAATTGGTTCGGAATCGGCAATACCCAATAGGCCAACCATGGGCGACCCATGTGAATTATAGGAAACAACCCTGCCTGAATTACCGAGAAGATGGTCATTGCCTCTGCAGAACGGTTAATGGCCATTCTCCACTTTTGACGGAACAATAAAAGTACTGCGGAAATCAAAGTTCCCGCGTGACCGATACCTACCCACCAAACAAAGTTGGTAATATCCCAGGCCCAGTTTACGGTCTTATTCAGACCCCAAGTACCGATACCAGTGGAAATCGTATAAATGATACAACCAACACCCCAAAGAAATGCCACCAAGGCAATGGAAAACACAATCCACCAGTGCTTATTGGCCCTTCCCTCGACCGGACCGGCAATATCCACGCTTACATCGTGGTAGCTTTTGTCTCCGAGAACTAAGGGTTTTCGTATAGGTGCTTCGTAATGCGACGCCATAGACTTCTATATATAGTTACTTTCTATTCTTATTTTTATGCCTCATCAATATTCCTCACTTTCACGTGATAGAATACATTGGGTTGCGTGCCCACACTTTCCAACAAATGGTACATGCGGTCGCTTTTCTTTAATTCGGCAACTTCACTCTCTTTATCATTAATATCCCCGAAAACAATGGCTCCATTGCTACAGGCAGATGAACATGCCGTTTGGAACTCGCCATCTTCTATCAGGCGACCATCTCTTTTGGCATCTAGAATCGTTTTCTGTGTTTTTTGTATACACATCGAACATTTTTCGATAACCCCACGTGAACGCACATTTACATCAGGGTTCAAGACCATCTTACCTAGATCGTTGTTCATGTGGTAGTCGAACTCGTCGTTGTTATTATACAAGAACCAGTTGAACCTACGTACTTTATACGGACAGTTGTTAGCACAATATCTAGTACCGACACAACGGTTATAAGCCATCTGATTTTGTCCCTGACGACCATGCGAAGTTGCCGCAACCGGACAAACTGTTTCGCAAGGGGCATGATTACAGTGTTGGCACATAACCGGTTGAAAAACTACTTGAGGATTAGCATTTGGATCTTCCAATTCCCCAAAACCACTTAAAGAGCCTCTATCTCCGGACAGGCCATCAAAATCATCCTTCTTGGTATCATCTTCTTCGAAGGTATTTTCTGAGGAATAGTACCTATCGATACGCAACCAGTGCATATCCCTACTTTTTCTTACCTCTTGCTTGCCAACCACAGGCACATTATTCTCTGCATGACAGGCAATAACGCATGCTCCACAGCCCGTACAGGAGTTCAGGTCGATTGACATATTAAAGTGATGTCCGATAGAACGGTCAAAACTGTCCCACAAATCAACGGAGGTAGCCGGTACTTCTTTATGATCTAAAGACACTACAGGTACTTCGTTCCACTCCCCGTGGTCTTTTGTATTGAAAATCTCCAAGGTAGTTTCCTTGATGATATCACCCCTGCCCATTAAAGTATTCTGCAATTGAACACATGCAAACTCGTGCATTCCCGAAGCTTTCTCTATTGTAGCAGGTTGTGTACTCTTAAAATCTTGATATAACGGATAGGCATTTACCCCGGTCTGCATTTCCGATTTTAGACCGACTTTCTTCCCATAACCGAAAGAAAGGCCGATAGAACCGATGGCCTGACCTGGCTGTATAATAACCGGCACATTATTTATCGTTACTCCATTAACAGTGACATTGGCATAACTACCATCAAGAGCCCCATTGGCAACATTTTCGTTCTTCAGGTCTAAACGTTCTGCATCTGCTTTTGAAACAGTCACATAATTATCCCAGGTTACCCGTGTTATGGGATCTGGAAATTCTTGAAGCCACGGGTTACTTGCGTGTTGCCCGGCACCCATACCGGTTTTAGAGTATAAGGTCAATTCCATTCCTCCACCACTTGTGGCATTGGTCAAACTGTTAATAGCAGTTGCAATTGGAATTACCCGAGTTTCGGTCATGGCTTCTTCTACCATAGAAGGTTCAACACCCTCTTTATCTTCTTCTTGTAAAGTAGTATTTTCTGGGTCAGCGTCGGTATTTTCAACCATTGAAACTAGAGCAGATGCGTCGGCCATTGAATAAACACCATCATGCAAAGCCTTATTCCAACCAGAATCACCTGAAATTCCAGCTCTCCAAGTTTCTTTTATGTAATCATAATAGCTGTTTTCGCTATCCATCCATTTTAACAAGGCACCTTGAAACTGTCGTGTATCAAAAAGTTCTCGAATAGTTGGTTGCATTAGGCTGAAATGTCCCTTCTTAATTTCGGTATCACCCCAAGACTCTAAGTAATGATTGGCTGCAGCGGTATACTGTGCAACTTCTGTAGTTTCGTTCCAATTGGTAGAAAATATAACGGATAGACCTACTTTTTCGATACCAGCTTTGAACTCTGCAGCATTCGGCAAGGTATACATGGGGTTTACACCATCCATGATCAGAGCGCCTACTTTTCCGGCATTCATATCTGAAATCAAAGTTTTCACTGCTTCAGTGTTTCCTTGTCTTACATATCGTGGCGCTTTCGAATCAAAGGCCTTACTGCCCAACATTTCGTTAATAGCTAAAACAACGGTCTGGGCATTGACATCGTCTAGGCCTGTAACCACTACAGCACTACCCTTATTTTTTCGTATTTGGGCGGCTACGTTTTCAATGGTCATCTGAACATTCTCAGGCAACTCTCCACCAACACTAGTTCCGTTTAATTTCGCATATAGCTGAGCTAGCGCTATTTTCTGCTGCATGGGTGTCAAAGCCAATCGTTTGTCGGCGTTTGCCCCTGTCAAAGATAAATTGGCCTCGAACTGCACATGACGGGACATTTTTCCCTTTTTCGGAACTCGACCTTTAGAGTAACTGGAATCATAGCCCCCACCCTGCCAATCTCCTAAGAAATCAGCGCCGAACGACACAATAAAATCCGCTTTTTCAAAATCATAATCCGCCAAGGCGCGTTCGCCATATTTAGCTTCGTAAGCAGTCAGTGCAGCATCTTCTGAAATTGCATCATAAGTAACGTGGCTCACATTACCATAAGCGGCTTTCAGTTCATCAATAAGCTTCTTCGTCGAAGGGCTCGCATAGGTCTGGGTCAACAAAGCAATTTGCTGACCTGAATTTTTCAAGCTTCCCATTTTAGCCTTTACAGCGGAATCTAAAGCACTCCATTCAACAGGTTCGCCATTGGCCAGAGGACCTTGCATGCGTGTGCTATCATATAAAGATAATATCGAAGCCTGAACTCGCGCATTTGCACCGCCACCAACTTTCGCTTCAGTATTCTTCTCGACTTTGATAGGTCGGCCCTCACGGGTCTTTATCAAAATACTGGCGAAATCAAATCCGTTCGCTATGGTCGTGGCGTAAAAATTAGCTACCCCAGGAATAATATTTTCAGGCTGAACTACATAAGGAATGGACTTTATAACCGGCCCTTCGCAAGCTGCCAAAGAAGCCGCTGCGGTACTAAAACCGACATACTTAAGAAAATCTCTTCTATTTGTAGATGTCGCCGCTAGGTTCTCTTTATTACCTAAAAAATCATCTACGGGAATTGGCTCTACAAATTCGTTCTGTCTTAGCGTCTCAACAATGGAATCGTTGGGATTTAACTCCGCTTCGTTCTTCCAATATTTTTTGTTTGATGCCATACGTTTCTATGTAATTAACTACTTGCTTGTTCTATTAATAATGACACTTTCCACATTCGAGTCCACCCATTTGAGCGACCGTTAAATTATCCACTCCATATTTCTTGGAAAGTTCGGCATGTATCTTTTCGTAATAGGCGTTCCCCTCTACTTTGATATTCGTCTCTCGGTGACAATTGATGCACCAACCCATAGTCAATGGCGAGTACTGGTACATAATCTCCATCTCTTCGACCGGCCCATGACATTGCTGACATTCTATACCTCCAACACTGACATGCTGTGAGTGATTAAAATAGGCGAAATCAGGCAGGTTGTGAATACGGATCCATTCTACAGGCTGACTTTCGCCCGTATATTTCTGGTTCTCAACATCCCACCCTACGGCAGCATACAATTTTTCGATTTCCTTGTTGTAATCGACCCCATACTCCTGCTTACCTTCAGCCAATGTTACGTCGCCAACTTGATAAATCGATTTATGGCAGTTCATACAAACATTCAAAGAAGGAATTCCCGAGTGTTTAGAGACCCTAGCAGAAGAATGGCAATATTTACATTCGATTTTGTTCTCGCCAGCATGAATACGGTGCGAGTAATGTATCGGTTGAATCGGCTCATAACCTTGGTCGAGCCCAACTTGCATCATCCAGCCGTAAGCGAAATAAGCACTACCTAACAAGAGGAAGATAACCGACACGAAGACCAAAAACTGGTTTTGCACAAAAGCTTTCCAAATTGGGGTACGCCTCTCAATCAGTTCTTTTTCAATAACTACCCCATTGGCTTCAGCGATACGACGGAGCGTCTTGTTCACCAAGAAAAGCATCATAACCAATAGCCCAAAGACCACAGCTAAAGCGCCCAATATAATTTCGTTGGATATACCTGATGATTCACCGGTACCACTTCCGCCGGCAACGGCAGTAGCTGCCGCCACGGGCGCCGGTGGAGGCGCAGCCGTATAGGCCAAAATATTATCGATATCCGTATCGGCCAAAGTTGGGAAAGCGGTCATTGCCGCCTGGTTGTACTCATTATAAATTTTGTTGGCATATGAATCGCCAGAAGCAATCATTCCAGAACTGTTTTTGATCCATCGGTTTAACCATTCGCGGTCTAAACCTTCTTCTTCAGCTAATCGTGACTCGACATTGGCCAAAGCAGGACCGGTCATTTTGCGATTCAAGGCATGGCACGCAGCACAATTCTGATTGAAGAGCGTTTTTCCCGCAACAGGATCTCCACCAGCATCTTGATCAGAACTAACAACCTCTGTTGCAGCTTCTTCAACAGCAGCCTCTTGCGCAAAAATAGAAGTGGAAAGTAGTAGGAAAAATAATATAGATATACCTAAAATCTTAGAAATCTGATGGCGGCACGGAACCTTTTTCATATGAGTTTAATTTCTGTCGAAATCTTGGCATGATAGTTTATAATATCAGGAAACATAGTCCTATTTCATCGATGCTAAAATCAAGTGCAAAAATACGACATAGACTTTATTTTGAAAATGTTAACGGATTGATAATTTATAATTTATAATTGTTCTAAATAAATTCGAGATGCTATTGTTTGATCTTGAAAAATTTACTTTTGCATAAAATCTTAAGACCCAATAAATTCCATATGATGAAAACAGTCATAATCATTTTGCTCTCCACTTTAACCTTCAATCTTTGCCATGCCCAACAGGGAAAAATAACTATTGAACAGGATAAAAAAATCACGGATTTGTTGGAAATCTATAAGACTTCGAACGAAAGTTCGGAATACTACCGCATTCAAGTGGGGTTCGGCTCCTATGCCAAGGCGCAGGACATACAGTCTAAAGTAGAACAGGATTATCCCGATCTCCCATCGAAAATCGATTTCGATTCTCCAACCTATCGCGTGAGGGTCGGGCGGTTCAAAATCAAATTGGATGCCGAAAGAAAGTTCAAGGAGGTCAGGCAAAAATACCCAGATGCGATGCTGCTAAAACCTAAAAAATCGACTCGGCAGGCACCAAATTCCAAGCAATAAACTCCAAAAAAAATCGACCTAACTGGTCGATTTTTTTATTTAATGTATGTTGGAGTATTGTCGAAGACCCTTCGATTTAGGATAGTTACTTCGACTGCCTGCCCGTTCCGTTCATTCGGAAGCTAGACCATATGGAATTATTTCGTCTTCAACTTCTTCTTAACTGCCACCTCTTGGAAGGCCTCTACGATATCACTTTCTAAAATATCATTGAAATTCTTGACCTGTAGACCACAATCGTAACCTTTGGCTACTTCTTTGACATCATCTTTGAACCGTTTCAAAGATGACAATTCACCTGTGAAGACTACTACACCATCTCGTATGAGTCGAATACCCGCATTTCTTAGAATTTTTCCGCTGGTTACCATACATCCTGCAATAGTACCCACTTTAGAAATCTTAAAGGTTTCCCGAATTTCTGCAGTACCCAAGATCTCTTCCTTGATTTCTGGGGATAACATTCCCTCCATTGCATCTTTAAGGTCGTTGATGGCATCGTAAATAATAGAATACATTCGGATGTCGATTTCCTCTTTTTCAGCTACATCCCTAGCATTGCCCATCGGCCTTACATTAAAGCCAATAATTATGGCATCGGATGCAGAGGCCAACAACACGTCTGACTCGGTTATGGCACCTACGCCCTTATGGATAATGTTTACCTGAATCTCTTCAGTAGATAGTTTCTGGAAAGAATCGGTCAATGCCTCGACAGAACCATCAACATCACCTTTCAATATAATATTCAGTTCTTTAAAATCGCCCAAGGCGATTCGTCTTCCGATTTCGTCTAACGTAATATGACGTTGTGTTCTTACCGACTGCTCACGCTGTAACTGCGATCGTTTTGTCGCTATCTGCTTGGCTTCCTTTTCATCTTCCAATACGTGAAACTTGTCTCCGGCCTGCGGTGCGCCATCCAATCCTAAAATAGATATCGGAGTAGCAGGACCTGACTCCAATACAATATTTCCGCGTTCATCTTGCATGGCCTTGACCTTACCACTGTTGGTTCCGGCCAAAACGTAATCCCCGATTTTAAGGGTTCCGCCCTGCACCAAAATAGTCGAAACGTAGCCTCGTCCTTTATCCAAGAAAGCTTCGACAACAGTACCGTTGGCCATCTTATCAGGATTGGCCTTCAATTCCAAGAGTTCGGCTTCAAGCAATACCTTTTCAAGCAATTCTTTTACCCCTTCGCCCGTTTTGGCCGAAATATCATGCGACTGAATCTTTCCGCCCCAGTCTTCGACCAACAGGTTCATTTGGGCAAGGCCATCTTTGATCTTATCAGGGTTGGCGGTCGGCCTATCTATTTTGTTTATCGCGAATACAATGGGTACGCCTGCTGCTTGGGCATGGCTAATCGCCTCTTTGGTCTGGGGCATAATATCATCATCAGCTGCAATAACGATTACCGCAATATCGGTAACCTGGGCACCTCTGGCCCGCATTGCCGTAAAGGCTTCGTGACCCGGTGTATCTAAAAAAGTGATTTTTTGTCCATCTTCCAAGGTTACGCCATAGGCCCCGATGTGTTGGGTAATACCCCCACTTTCTCCTGCGATAACATTTGCTTCACGTACATAATCTAAAAATGAAGTCTTACCATGGTCGACATGGCCCATTACCGTAACGATAGGCGCTCGTGGCTTCAAATCTTCTGGAGCATCTTCTTCAACTTCGATAGACTCTTCCAACTCTGCTGTAACGAATTCTACTTCATAACCGAACTCATCGGCAACTATAGATAAGGTTTCGGCATCTAATCGTTGATTCATAGTAACCATGAGCCCTAGCGACATACAAGCCGATATAATTTCGGTAGTTGAAACGTCCATCATAGTAGCGACCTCACCTGCAGTAACAAATTCCGTTACTTTCAGCACTTTATTTTCAAGTTCTTGCTGCTCGAGATCTTTTTCGGTCTGTTGACGGTGTTGATCCCGTTTATCCCTTCTATATTTGGCTCCTTTGCCTTTTTTCGATTTCCCCTGTAATTTTTCGAGGGTCTCGCGAATCTGTTTTTGTACGTCTTCTTCGGTCGGCTCTACTTTTGGCGCCCCGAAACGTGTTCCGCCACCGCCTTTTCTGGCCCCACCGGTCGTCGCCTTGCCTCTTGCACCTGGGCCTGCTCCTGCTCCCGTTTTGACACCTGGGCTGCTTACTATGCGTCTTCTGCGTTTTTTACGATCGCTACTTTCAGCTGGTTTCTTTACTTCCTCTTTCTTCTTCTTTGGTTTCTTGAATTGGGAAAGGTCTATTTTGTCGGTAATCTTAGGACCTGAAAGCTTTTTATAATTAGTGGCCAACACATCTTCACCTTCCTTAGTTTCCTCGACTACCTCGGCCTCTATCTCTTTTTCTTTTTTGACTTCAGGAGCCTTCTCTGCAGTCTCTGGTTTCAGTTCTGGCTCAACAACAACATTTTCTTCTTTTGGAGCTTCTTTTGAAGTTTCTTTTGGAGCTTCTTTTGAAGTTTCTTTTGGAGCTTCTTTT
>CAZRIE010000011.1:2979-8706 GCA_964600075.1 uncultured Flavobacteriaceae bacterium | reverse complement strand
TTCTTTTGAAGTTTCTTTTGGAGCTTCTTTTGAAGTTTCTTTTGGAGCTTCTTTTGAAGTTTCTTTTGGAGCTTCTTTTTCCTTTTTCTTCGGATTGAGGTCTATCTTGCCCACTGTTTTCGGGCCAGCAAGTTCGACCTTGCCTACCAAAGCTTTTTCGGAAGCAGCCGCACGTTTTTCACGCACCAATCGTCTTTCTTCTTGCTCTTGCTCTAATTGCAAACGCAAAGCTTCCTTCTCTTCGCGTTTTTCCTCGCCGACTTTTTTAGAAGCAACTTTCTTGCTCTTATCGGTTTGGAACTCCTCCTGAAGCACTTCATAAACCTCATCGGAAATCTTTGTAGTAGGTCGAGCATCTATCTCATGCCCGTTAGAGGCCAGAAAATCTACCGCCCTATCCAAAGAAATATTAAATTCCTTAAGGACCTTATTAAGCCTTATTTTCGCAATGTCTGCCATAAATACTTTCTGCTAATTCTTTTAATCGCTGCTAATATAGCTAATCTTCTAATTCTTCTTTTAGTATACGCACAACTTCCGAAATTGTCTCCTCTTCTAAATCGGTACGTTTTACAAGGTCAACTACATCTTGCTCAAGAATACTTCGCGCCGTATCAAGGCCAATTTTCTTAAACTCCTCAATAATCCAACCATCGATTTCGTCCGTAAACTCGGTCAATTCTACATCCTCTTCAACACCTTCTCGGAAGACGTCGATCTCATAACCAGTTAATTGGCCGGCCAATCGAATGTTATGCCCGCCTCGCCCGATGGCCTTAGAAACCTCTTCTGGTCTAAGATATACCTGGGCTGTCATTTTTTCGTCGTTCAATTTAACCGTAGAAACTCTTGCAGGGCTCAATGCTCTCGTCACCATTAATTGTGGATTGGCCGTCCAGTTAATAACATCGATATTTTCATTGCCCAGTTCACGAACGATACCGTGAATACGAGATCCTTTCATACCTACACAAGCACCTACTGGATCGATACGGTCATCATATGAATCTACGGCAACCTTTGCTTTCTCACCGGGAATACGCACCACTTTCTTAACGGTAATCAAACCGTCATACACTTCGGGAATTTCTTGAAAGAACAACTGCTCTAAAAATTTTGGCGAGCTTCTCGACATGATAATGCTCGGCTTGCTTCCTTTTAGTTCAACACTTTCAATGATTCCACGAACGTTATCTCCTTTTCTGAAAAAGTCGGAAGGTATCTGCCGATCTTTCGGAAGAATGATCTCGTTACCTTCATCATCTAACAAAATAATCGCCTTGTGCCGTATGTGGTGTACCTCAGCTGTATAAATTTCGCCTTCAAGATCTTTGAACTGCTTATAAATGGTAGTATTATCGTGTTCATGAATCTTTGAAATCAAATTCTGGCGCAAGGCCAAAATGGCCCTTCTACCTAAATTAATCAACTTTACCTCTTCCGACACATCTTCACCTACCTCAAAATCGGGCTCTATCTTACGGGCCTCGGATAAGGATATTTCTTCATTTGGCTCTTCAACTTCACCTTCTTCGACAACAACACGATTTCTCCATATTTCTAAATCGCCTTTATCGGGGTTGATGATAATATCGAAGTTTTCGTCGGATCCGAATTTCTTTTTGAGTGCATTACGAAATACATCCTCTAAAATAGCCATGAGGGTTACCCTGTCTATAAACTTGTCATCTTTGAATTCAGAAAAAGATTCAATTAACGCAATATTTTCCATTACTCTTTTACCGTTAAAATGTTACTATGACTTTAGCTTCCTTGATTTCAGAAAAATTGATTTCCTCTTTTTTCTGGACTGTTATTTTCCCTTTTCCTATGGGTTTGGGTTCCCTTGTTTTCCATTCCAAAACTATTCCACTATCTGTTGCCGCTGTCAAATTGCCCTCGAAGGTATTTGCTTCGGTCTTGACCTTTAATTTTCTTCCAATATTCTTAAGGTACTGACGGGGAATTACCATGGGCGTTGTTGCCCCCGCAGAAGTGACTTCTAAAGAGAAATCATATTCCTCACGATCTAAGTTGTGCTCTATGGCCCTGCTGACCTTCATGCAGTCCTGTAAGGCCACACCTTCATCTCCATCTAAAACCACTTTTATGGTATTGTCGGTTGCAATCGAAAAGTCGATTAAAAAAAGTGATTTATCGGCTACCAGTGCTTCTTCTAAAAGTGCTTTGACCTTATCCTTAAACATAACTATTAACTTTTACAAAAAACCTCTTTGTTAGCATACATAAAGGCAAATTCAAAAGATTATTGTTCGGCCTGAACGTCTTCGAATACTCCTTTTTAATTCGAGCCAACTACTTTAAAAAGAAACTTTAGCAAACAAAAAAGAGGACTAAAATGTCCCCTCATGAATACTTTTATATTCGTTCAGTGGTGCAAATATACAATTTTTTTGATTCCTACAATACTAGTTTCGTTTATCACGTTTTATAAAGTACCATTATAAATGGAATTAATGATTAAGCAGTACTTTTAATACAAGAACCCCAAACATTCAAGACCATGGAAATACTCTCCTCTTACAATCTGATTATCGGCGCATCTGCCATTGTTATCATTTCGTTTTGGTTCAACGGTATCTCTAAAAAGACGAACATTCCTTCGGTGCTTATGCTAATTGTTCTGGGAATCGCTTTGCAGTTCGGTCTAAAATACTTTATGGGCGGGGAAATCGATTTCGGGCAAAAACTTAGGGGCACCCTAGAAATCATTGGTACCGTTGGCCTCATTATGATTGTTCTCGAAGCGGCCTTGGAGCTTGAATTGAAGCGCGAAAAGTTGGTCCCCATTCTCAAGGCCATGGCCATTGCGCTTATCGCACTTATCGGTTCTGCCTGGGTGGCTGCTTTGATTTTGCATCAATTTATCAATGGCATGACCATGCAGTCGGCATGGTTGTACGCGACCCCACTTTCCATACTTTCAAGTGCCATCATTATACCTAGCGTTAGCGGGCTCAGGGACGATAAAAAGGAATTCCATATCTACGAAAGTACGTTCTCCGATATTATGGGCATTATGATGTTTTATTTTCTTACGGGAGGACTCAATCAAGAAACGGACTCCGGTGCGATCGGTTTCGCCGGAAATATCGTTTTGACCATCGTTATCGCCATCATCGCCAGCTATGCCCTCGTATTAATCTTTCAGAAAATTAAAAGCCAAGCTAAACAATTTTTACTGATTGCAGTGCTACTATTGTTGTATGCCATCGGCAAGAAAATGCACCTATCTTCGCTGATAATTATCTTGGTGTTCGGTCTGGTCATCGCAAATGTAAAACTGTTTTTTCCAGGAAAAACAGCCATTTTTCTTGAAAAGGAAAAAATGCGCCAAGTCTACCACGAGTTACACATCATCACTTTGGAAACCGCCTTCGTCGTGCGTACTTTTTTCTTCGTGATTTTCGGAATTACCATCGTACTCACTTCGCTATTGAGCCTGAACGTCGCCATGGTAAGCATTCTGATCATCGCCTCGATTTACATAATTCGATTTCTAATACTTCGAATCTTTATCGGGAAGGATATTCTGCCTCAGGTGTTTATCGCCCCAAGGGGGTTAATTACGATACTTCTTTTCTACGCCATACCAGTTGAGGCCGAAGTTGTCGGTTTCGAATCGGGAATATTATTGTTCATCATCATTGCCACCAGTCTGATTATGACTTGGGCAATGATTCGGGATAAAAAGAAAATGGGCACGATGCTGGACGAAATCGACGAAGAATTATTAGCCCGTAATATGGCCGAAGATGCTTTGCGGGAACAAAACGAGAGCTCGGAGCGCGAAGAAATGATTGAGGTGACCAAAGAAACCGGGACTGATAATTTTATCGATGAATTAGAAGAATTGAAAAAGGAAGCGAAAAACTCTGAACAACCTAAGCATTCAGAACCTGAGAAAGGAGACTTCCTAGAAGATTCTGATGATGAGAAATAACTAGCTTGAAAACAAGTCGTAGCCCGACATATTCGATATTTCCCATCGAATTTACCTTAGCTTAAAATATCCACGACCACTTTCAAAGGCTATATCTTAAAGAACTAATGCCTTTGCATACATTCAAAATATATTTTAGTTCAATGGGGTAAAAAACAGATTTTCTCCTCTTAACTTAAAACGACCAATTTTTTAGGTTAAGTTTAAAAAGCCAAAAAATAGATGTGCTTGTCTTTTGATTTTTTGAAAAAGACTTCAACAATCTATATAGCGCATTAAAAAACCTAAAAAAATAAAACCAACATCAGATTATGGACAGCATTTTCACCGACCCGTTATTTATACTATTGATAGGTATTATTATCGTTGTCGGAGGAATTATAGGTCTAAGGCTACACGCATTTCTAGCTTTATTGATAGCAGCATTCGTGGTAGCGATAATGACACCGGCCTCGGCCGTTGAACTCTTTCAATTAAGCAAGGGGGCTTCTAACGAGGCGGCCCTACAAATGTCTCATTGGCATGTCGGAAAAAGGATCGCAACCGCTTTCGGCGCAACATGCGGCAAAATCGGAATCCTCATTGCCATGGCCGCTATTATCGGCAAATGTATGCTAGAAAGTGGGGCTGCGGAAAAAATAATTCGATCGCTTATTAAATGGACGGGAATGAAAAATGCCCCATTGTCGTTTTTAGGAGGTAGCTTTTTCTTGGGAATCCCCGTTTTTTTCGATACCGTATTTTACCTAATGATACCGCTGGCCAAAGCCATGGCCAACAAAATGGGCAAGAATTATTTATTATTGGTTCTGGCTATTACGGCTGGCGCGGCGATGGCCAATTCGTTGGTTCCGCCTACTCCTGGGCCGTTATTTCTTATTAGTGAAATGAATATTCCCATCGGCATGATGATGCTCGGTGGTACCCTGGTGGGCCTTTTTACGATTACCACTGGATATTTATATGCCGTGTGGGCGAACCGAAAATGGCCGGTGCCGCTACGAGATTCCCCCGATGCCCCTTTAAAAGATATTAAGGCGTTATCGCTAAAAGAAGATTCCCATTTACCTTCTTTATGGCTTTCGACACTTCCTGTTTTGATCCCTTTGGTTTTTATCACGGTCAAAGCGGTTATGGATACCTTTATGGATATGGGAAGTTCCGGTAATCTTTTAATCACATTAATCAATTTTTTCGGAGAGAAAAATACGGCCTTGATCTGTGGCGCACTATCGGCCTTGGTATTATTGGTGCGCCAAAAGAAAGATGATACCTCGGCCATGACCAAGGCGGTACAGACCGCTTTAATGAGCGGGGGAGTCATTATATTGATAACAGCTGCCGGTGGGGCCTTTGGTGGAATGTTGCAACAGACCGGCATAAGTGCCCGAATAGGCGAACTGACACAGGGCTATCAAATGGCTATAATACCCCTTGCCTTTTTTATCGCTGTTGTCGTGCGTACGGCCCAAGGTTCAGCCACGGTCGCTATGATTACCGCCTCGGGCATACTCGCGGGAATGTCCGCGACGATGGATCTGGGATACCATCAACTCTATGTAGGGCTGGCCATTGCATGCGGTTCTAAAATATTCCCATGGATGAATGACAGCGGGTTTTGGATCGTGTGCAAAATGAGTAATTTGACCGAAAAGGAATTATTGAAGACGTTTTCGCCAATGCTAACGATTATGGGAGTTACCGGATTGATCGTCATTCTGATTGCGGCTCAGATATGGCCTTTGGTGTGAAATTGGTTCGTG
>CAZRIE010000011.1:0-2879 GCA_964600075.1 uncultured Flavobacteriaceae bacterium | reverse complement strand
GGTAAAGGACTTTAAAAAACTTAATCTTCCCTCCTCCGGAGGAATCGAGGGAAGACAATAATTTAAAAGACATTTTGCCAGAAAATTACTATTAGAAAAGCCACCACCGATAAGTAGAAAGACAACTATAAAAAGTGAAAATAACCGATATACATAATACTCAAATTGCAGTAGGTGATCCGCCCTTATTAAATGCCGCGGGTCTACATGCACCATATGCCCTACGAATCATTGTAGAAGTGATTACCGACGAGGGTATCATTGGGTTAAGCGAGATACCTGGAAGCAAAAAAATATACAATTCGTTGGAAGAGCTGAAACCACATCTCATCGGTCAAGATGTTTTTCAACTCCATGCCATCAAAAGCCTAATTCAAGAAAAATTCGGAAAACACGAAGACCAACGAGGTGTAGCACCTTGGGATCAGCGTTTATTGGTGCATCTGTTCAGTGCCATCGAAGTAGCTTGTTTGGATTGTATAGGAAAAAAACTGGATAGACCGGTGGTAGATTTGTTGGGAGGAAAGTCAAGAGATAAAGTCCCCTTTTCCGCCTACCTGTTCTACAAATACAAAGGTGCCGGAGGAGAACTGGGGTTTAATACGGATAGTAGTGCATCGGGTTGGTTAAAAGGTCGGCAAGAAGAAGCCATTACACCCGAGCAGATTGTCTCCCAAGCTAAAGCCATGTGTGATGCATTCGGGTTTCAATCCATAAAGTTAAAAGGGGGTGCATTACCTCCCCAAGTGGAATGTGACAGTATATTGGCACTTCGGGAAGCCTTTGGGCCAGACGTTCCATTGCGACTGGACCCGAATGCTATTTGGTCTCTAGAGACCGGTATAAGCTACGGGAAAAAGATGGAAGGCATTTTGGAATATTATGAAGACCCCGTTCGTGGGCAAGAAAATATGGCCAAGCTAAGTAAAGAAGTAAATATTCCACTTGCGACCAATATGTGTACCACTTCTTTCGACGATATCCCGTCGAGCATACGATTGGGCTCCGAACATATTATTTTATCCGACCATCATTTTTGGGGAGGATTGCGAGCTTCGATGGAACTGAACAAAATCTGCCAGACTTTTGGGCGGGGCTTTTCCATGCATTCCAATAGCCATCTTGGTATTTCCATGGCCGCAATGGCCCACTTAGGTGCAGCTGTTCCCCATCTTGATTATGCGCTCGACACCCATTATCCCTGGCAAGTTGACGAGGTAATCAAGGGAGGGAAAATAAAAATCGAGGACGGTTTCGTTTCAGTGCCCGAAGGCCCGGGACTTGGGGTCGAACTGGATCGCGAACAGTTGAAAAAGCTACACGAACAATTCTTGGCCTGTGGCCTGGAGGAACGCAACGACGAAATCGAAATGAAAAAAGTAGACCCCGAATGGCAATTTGAACTGCAACGATGGTAAACCAAAGCAATACCGTGGAATCAAAAAAATATCCCGTTTCGATTGGCTTTTGGTCGCTCTTGTCCCTTTCTTGCAACCGACGAAGGAGGCACGACTGGGAGGATTGCATAACTTCAGGGGTGTCCTTCGGAATGTTGCAGACATCAAGTTGGGCTTACCGATATGATAACAGAGAATCGAATAATTTTTTCAGCTAAATCAACATAGTAGCATTTAAAAACTCTAAAAAATGGAAAAACCTGAAAACCTAAACCGAAGAAAAGCAATTTCCACCCTATTGAAAGGAGGATTGGGAGCTACCGCATTGGGCTCGGTAGGCTCACTTTCGGCCTGTGCCCCGACTGAAAAAAAAGAAAAGGTCGAAGCTACAACAGCGACCAAAAAACCGATTTTGTACAATGTAGGATGTCAACATGGTGGTACCGGCAAAGAAAATCTAGAATTTTTGGCGAGATACGGTGTTTTCAATATGGACGGCGGTTCTCCAAAATTTATCGAAGGCGTAGGCTGGGACCTTGATGATTCTATGAGAAAGCGGGAGGCCTGTGAAAAATATGGCGTCAAATTAGACGCCTATCACCTACCCCTATCATCTGCAGGTATTGAGAAAATTAGCACTCCTAACATTATGTTAGGCAAAAGTCCCGCACGAGATCGCGAAATCGAGTTAATTCAACAGATGATTACCGTTGCAAGCAAAACGGGGGTCAAAGTATTGAACTACAACACCATTATACATGTTATTCTAAGAACCGGGGATACGCTTGACACTTCTCGTGGAAATACCTATTACCGTAGTTGGAATTTAGAGGAGGCACTGGCCAAAAATGAAGGTCTTACGATTGCGGGCAAGGTAGATATCGACGAAATATACGAACGTATTACCTATTTCTTAGATCGGGTCATTCCCGTCGCCGAAGAATACAATGTAAAGCTTGCCAACCACATTGCGGATCCTCCGGCACCTGTCGGGTATCGTGGTATAACCAGATGGAACAGCCCTGATGTATTCGAAGGCATCAAACGTTTTGCCCAGTTGTACGATAGCCCCTCGCACGGTTTCAACCTATGTCTGGGATCCACCGCCGAAGGCTTACAAGACCCAAGAACGGAAATTCTTCCCATTATCAAATGGGTCGGGGAACGCAAGCAGATATTCAACATTCATCTACGAAATATCAAGGGGAAATACAATGATTTTCAGGAAGTGTATCCCGATAATGGCGATATGGATTTCGGTGAGATTTTAGTGGCCTTACGAGATGTGGGCTATGATGCCATGGTAATGCCAGATCACATTCCGCGACATGAGGATCCGGCCGCCTATCTTCAAGGGCATGCCTATGCATTCGGATATCTCAAGGCACTTATGCACGCCATTGAAATGGGCTACCATTAAGATTTTGAGTTAGTTTTGAGTTAGTTGAAAACGACACCGTTATAAATGGTGTCGTTTTTTTT
>CAZRIE010000010.1:0-73874 GCA_964600075.1 uncultured Flavobacteriaceae bacterium | reverse complement strand
CTAAATCATTTATGGGTTATTTCTTAGTAGTCTTGTTACTGATTTTGTCTAGTTTTTCAGAAATGTATCGGGCTTCTTTGACCACTTCATCGGGGTAGTCATTAATTTCGAGAATACGTATTGCGTTTCTGTTTCTTAGTTCGCCTTCTTTCAGTTTGTAATCGAAACCTACCGTTCTATTATCTACCACTTCACTAAAATGGTAAAGTTCATATTCTGCAGAAAGCATATCGGTCAATTCTATATCATGCGTCGCTACAAAAACCAAGTTTTCGTTTTTTGATAATGCAGAGAGAACGGCCTTTCCAGCCGCGATACGCTCTATAGTATTGGTGCCCTTAAATACCTCGTCCAAAAGAAATAGGCTTGCGTTTCCGGTATTACTTTCAGAAATCATTTCTTTAATGGTCAACACCTCCTCAAGATAATAGCTTTTGTCGTTCAGCAGATCGTCGCTTATGCGAATGGCCGAGAATATCTTGACCATTGGAAGGGTAAATGCTTTGGCAAAGCAGGTATTAATTGTCAGGCCTGTAATTGTGTTCAACCCGATCGCACGAATAAATGATGTCTTGCCCGACATATTTGAGCCCGTTAGCAAAATTGATTTGTTGGATACGTTGATAGTATTGGTTACACAATTCGCAATCAAAGGATGATATATCTGATCGACAAGAAGTTTACGCCCGTCGCATATTTCAGGAATACAGTAGGTGACTAGCCCATTTCTCAAAGATGCAATGGAGACCAACGTATCTATTCGCCCAACAAATTCGAATACGTTTTCTATTTCTTGCCTTTGACTATTTAACCGTTTCAAGACTCCGAATGATAATAAAGGTTCTAGAAGGAACTGGATTTTAAGGAGTTCGAGAAATGCCCAAGCTACTGCTTCAAATTCGCCATTAAGTTTGGTCTCAAGCTGAAGAAATGACATTCTATTTTTAACTTGATTTATTACTTCGGTCGATTCGCCTAAGTTCGGATTTAGCTTTTTGAGTTTACCGATTGTATGCAGATAAGAGGCAATTCGATTTAGTCGCAAAAGCTGGGGGATCGAACGTAGGTACTGAAACAAATTTTTCTTGTTCCATAAATGGATACCTAGGTTTACTATAAATACACCAAGCAGAACAAGAAGAAATTGCGGGTCAAAAAAGAAAAGCACCAGAGATACTACGCTCGTAAATGACAATAATTTAGTAACGAAAAACCATTTCGGAGGGTTCAGATGTTCTTCTTGAAAAAGAGACGAAATATGGTAAACATCATAATTTTCAAGTTTTTCTAGTTGTTTTTGGATGGAAATTCTCAAGTGGGTATCTCTCGATAGTGTTGCTATTATCTCTTCATTCAGTTTAATATCTTTTGGGTTTTCGCCAATGGTTCGGAGTTTATTGTAAAGAAATTGCTGCCCGACCTTTGAACTTGTTCGGTCTAGAAACTTGAACAGTTCTTGAAAATCCAAATCATTGCAGGTCTTGTCGGATAAAACTTGAAATGCCCTCGAATTATCTTTGTTTCTAAAATATTTCCCAATTATTTTGAAGTCGAAGGCATCATCTTTCTTGACCTTTCCGAAAGATGATTTTAATCGTTCAGTTGCTTTTTTTCTTCTATTGAACATAAATTGAAAAGTGAATGAATAACCGAAAGATTAGTCCGGCGAATCGAAATTATGTTACAAAAAAGCCTTTTTGTAATACCCTTGAATATATTCCCTGTATCCATTATTGCTGCCGTTGGCACCAAAGTAACTGATAGGGTTTCAACACTAACTTACTACCAACAAACTTTAACGGTCTACCCGAAATCAAATCTTTTGGTTCTGCTTTTATGCCGTAAGGCCCCATTGTAGACTCCTCGATTACTTGCTTTCCCTCATCAAAATTACAAATGACTAAAATACCCTTGTCTTTTTCTGAAGTTCTTTCATAGACTAGAACATGGGGGTTAGGATTATCGTATAGGACAATATTGTTGTTGTCCGCCAAGGTCGGGCTCTCTTTGCGTAAACGAATCAGTTTCTGTAGTGCAAAGAAAATTTTTGATTGGTGGGTTTTCTTATTATCAAGGGTTCCGATGGTCTCCCAATCTTGCTTTGGCCTGTTGACCCATCGGCTATCTTTTTTTTTGTTCTCGTCGTCTAGATAGGAATAATCGTTTAAGGTGCCTATTTCGTCACCTGCATAGATAAGCGGAATACCGCCATAAGATAGAATGATGCCGTGCATCATAATTATTTTATCGATGGCTTGATCTATTTTAGCAGTATTGTTTTGTTCGATTGCTTTTTCCAACCCGAGTAAAGAAGCACAACTACCAGTAATCCTTCCATCACCAGTTTTCGGGTTATACATGAATATTTCTCCCTTTGCTGGAGACCATTCAAGATTTTGACAATAATAATTGAGGAGAAATTTGCGATGAGTTTTTGCATTCCAACCGATTTCATCAATATAACGGTCATCGAACCCGAGACCAATATCGTCATGACAGCGTATATAGTTGATCCATGTTGCTTCACTTGGTTTTTTGGGCAGCTTGTACAGATTTTTATAGAGCAGTATTGTTTTTTTGGTGGCGATGGCATCCCATAATAACGCCATTAGAGTAGCGTTGTAAGCAATTTCACATTCGTTACCTTGCATAGGGCCTGTGCCGAAATATTTAATGATTTCTTTGGGGGCAACAATGGCTTCCGCCAAAAAAAGCACTCCGGGTGCGATAACCTGCAAGCATAGCCTGAATAAGGAAATCAGTGCATGGGTTTCGGGCAAGTTTTGCGATTGGGTGCCCAGTTTTTTCCACATGAATGCCAAGGCATCTAAACGCACCATATCAACCCCTAGATTTACCAATTTCAGCAAATTGCCCAACATTTCGATAAGCACCTCAGGGTTCGAATAATTCAAGTCCCACTGATACTGGTTAAAGACGGTCATGACCCATTTTTGCATTTCAACGTTGTAGGTGAAATTACCGGGAGAGGTCATCGGGAAAATTTCAGGTAGCGTTCTTTCAAAAGCATTTGGGATAGTTCTGTCGGGGAAAGTGTAATAATAGTCTTGATACTTGGCGTTTCCGGCCATTGCCTTCTTGGCCCACGGGAATTCGTTAGAGGTGTGGTTGGCAACAAAATCTAGCATTAGATACATGTTTTTGGCACGCATTTTTTCGGTAAACTTCAAAAGCTCTTTTTTCTTACCGAACCGTTTGTCTACCTCATGGTAACTATTTACGGCATATCCCCCGTCATTTTGGCCTTTTGGTCTTGGCGTAATTGGCATAAGGTGTAGAAAATTAACGCCCAGTTTTTCAAAATACTCTATTTTATTTTCTAAACCATTTAGGTTTTCGCTAAAAAGGTCAACATATAATTGCATGCCCGTAAGCTGCTCCGAGCGGTACCAGTCGCCTTGTTTTATTCGATTTATATCTTGTAGCTTAAGGGATTGCGGTCTTTGTTTGAAAAGGGCCGGTAGCTCTAGCAGTAATTTTTTAAAAGACTGCGAATGGTTTTCTTCGGGATAAAGTAAAAAAAACAAGTCTTTGATGAGCGTAAAATTCGTGGCCAACCTCAATTTAAAGCTCTTATCAAAATCAGTAACTTTAGTTGTGCCTTGATATTCTGAAGCCATATATTGATGGAGGGAAGCTTGGTTCATTCGGCAGCGCGAAGTTGTTCTTGATTGGGCAATGACGGGATTGCCCCATAATTGGTCGTAGTAATTGCGCCAGCGATATTAGCCTTTTTAACCATCTCTATGAACAAATCGTTGTCGTTCAAAATTTGACTAGGGCTGTTTAGTGTCGAAATTTGATATAGTAGACATCCGATGAACGCGTCACCTGCCCCGGTAGTATCTACCGGATTAACCTTTATGCTCGGTACGGTCGTTTTTTTGGTTACTGTACTGACCAATGTGCCATTGCCTCCCAAAGTTATAGTAATAATCGGAGCACCAATTTTGTGGAGCACTTCACAGGCCTTGTCCAAATCAGTTTCTCCAGAAAGTAGCTGTGCTTCCTCTAGACTGAATTTGCACAAATCTGCCTTTTCGACAAAGGTCTTACATTTTTTTATAAAGATTTCTTCTTCTCCCTTCCAAAGATCATTCCTGAAATTTGGGTCGAAACTGATAAAAGCTTTTTGAGTAAGGGCATCGAAAAAATAGCGGCTGTAGGCTTCTTCAAGACCTCCACCCAATAAAGCGGTGGCAGCTCCTAAATGAACTATATTGCCTTTGAAATTTTTCTTTGCCGAAGGGTCATACTTTAATTCTTTATCAGCACCCCTGCTGAAAACGAAATCACGTTCCCCATCTTCTGCAAGAGAAACAAAAGCCAAGGTGGTAAAGGTTTTTGAACGCTGGGCTAATGAAATATCCACGTTGTTTTCCTCTAGTATCTCAAGCAAATATGAGCCAAAAGGATCATTGCCCACCGAACCAATAAATTTGCTGTCGCCCCCTAGTCTGGCTATGGCACATGCCACGTTTGCAGGTGCTCCACCAGGTTTTTTAGTGAATTCATCAGCTTTTGAAAGGTCGTTTCCTTGTTTTTCGGCCACGAAATCTATAAGTAATTCCCCAATGCAATATATGGTGTTCATTATCAATGATGACTTTTGCCCTCTAAAGTAGACAGAAATAAGACTTTACTAAAGAAATCGGTAGGGTTTATACTCAAGTGTTTTTTATATGGCCCTAACAATAACGAATAGCACTTCTTCTGTTTTGTCCGTTTTACAGAAATCCCTACCTTCTTGAAAAATTTAAAAACCACCTCAAAATGGACATATTCAACGAAATAAAAAGGAAACTGAGTAACGAATTTATCGATATTATTGAATGGCTAGATAGCACCAACGATACCATTGTGCATCGATTTGAGCGCTATCAAAACGAAATCAAGAACAATGCGAAACTTATCGTACGCGAAGGTCAGAGCGCAGTCTTTGTAAACGAAGGCCAATTGGCTGATGTCTTTAAGCCGGGCACCTATACTTTGAATACTAAGAACCTACCTATACTTACTACCCTTAAGGGATGGAAATATGGTTTCGATAGTCCGTTAAAAGCTGAGGTGTATTTCGTGAACACCAGGTTATTTACAGATGAGAAATGGGGGACTAAGAATCCTTTTATATTGAGCGATGAGCGTTTTGGTCTAGTCGAGATACGTTCTTTCGGTACGTATAGTTTTCGAATCAACGATCCTGGAAAATTTGTAGTCGACGTGGTCGGCACCGATGGTAATTTTACCAATTATGAGGTGAACGAGCATTTAAAAAGCTTAATTGTTACCCGTTTTACCGATACTGTGGGCGAGGCCAATCTCCCCATAGAGCTGTATGCGGCGAATACGAGTGAGCTTTCGGAAACTTGTCAAGAAGTGATGCAGCCCGAATTCAATAGGGTAGGTATCGAATTGGAAAAATTCTATATCGAGAACGTATCGATGCCCGAAGAGCTCAAAAAAGAAATTTTCGAATATAGTAGATTAGACAAATTAGATATGGCCAAACTCGCGCAGTTCAAAGCAGCCAAAGCAATGGAAGCCGCAGCCAAGAACGAAGGGGGTACCGCGGGTGCCGGTATGGGTATGGGTATGGGCTTTGTATTGGCACAACAAATGGGCAATATGATGAACCCGCAAAACGCGCAGCAGGTTTTCGGCGGTCAACCACAACAAGCGACAGTTCCACCACCAATATCTATACAAGTTTTGTACCATTATGCCTTAAACGGCCAACAAAGCGGGCCGGTTTCGTTCGACAAACTAAAAGAACTCTTTGCCAATCGTACTATTAATAGGGATTCTTTGGTCTGGAAACAAGGAATGGCAAATTGGGTAGCCCTAAAGGAGGTTGATGAACTAAAATCATTTCTTGGCGGGAATATACCACCGCCGTTGCCAACCAAATAAAATCTAAAAGTAGTATAGCCACCTCCCCTCAGATGAGGGGAGGTGGCTTCCATTCCCCGAAAGGCGGATAGGAAGACGGAGGTATTGAAAACCTAAGCCTTAGAATTATACCCTGACCCTCGCATTGAAAACCTGGTGTGATATGACTATTTACATTAAAAGATTCCCGTCTTCGCGGGAATGATAAATATGGAAGTTTCTCAAAAATCTGAACATAAAAAAGCCTGTGCCAATTGTGGTGCAGAACTGAAATTCAAACCTGGTTCGCATCAATTGACATGTGCATATTGTGGTTATGAAGAATTCATAGAGCAGGCCAAAAGTAGTTTTGAAGAACTTGAACTACAGCATTACCTCATGGCGGTCGGTGAAAATGCATATACCGAAACTATCGATCTTTTACATTGCAAAAATTGTGGCGCCAATCAACATGTAGAGGAAAATTATAAGTCTTTGAACTGTGTCTATTGCAGTGAGCCGTTGATCAAAGAAGATGTTGAAAAAGAAGGTTGGATCCTGCCTGGTGCCCTAATTCCATTTCAACTCGATGCGGCCAAAGCAAAATCAATTTTTAAAAATTGGGTCAACGGCATTTGGTTTGCGCCAACTAACTTAAAACGCGCCGCACTGGACCCTGAGGGCCTTCACGGGCTTTATCTACCCTATTGGACTTTCGACACCAATCTACATGCCCAATATCAGGGTAAACGTGGCGATTATTACTACGAAACACGGCGAGTGCGAACTAAAAACGGTACGCAGAGCCGACAAGTTCGCAAGACTCGCTGGTCTTCTGTCTCTGGCTCTGTGAAGGGTTTTGTAGATGACATCTTGATCAACGCTTCTCAAAAAAAACGGAGAGACATTCCCCAGAAAATAGCTTTCTGGGAAATTAAAGCTTTGGTGCCATTCAATTCAAAGTACCTTTCAGGTTTTGTTACTGAAAAGTATACGGTTTCCCTTAAAGAAGGCCATCATTGGTCGTTTCAAGAGGCTAAAGAAATGGCCAACAATTGGATCCGTCGTGACATAGGGGGTGATGCGCAGCGAATTTTACAGAGCGATATCAAACTTTCCGATGAGACGTTCAAACATATTTTACTTCCGGTATATATCAGTTCGTATCGCTATGGCGGAAAGGAATACCACTTCTATATCAATGGGCAGACGGGTGAATTAAGTGGTACTCGACCCTATTCGTTTTGGAAAATCTTCTTTTTGGTACTTTTTATCATTGTAGTCATTGCCATAATTGCGATTTTTGTACAATGAGAACATTGGTTATTGGTGATATACATTCGGGTTTAAAGGCGTTACAACAGATTCTAAAGAAAGCAACCGTTACACCAGAAGATAAACTTATTTTTTTAGGTGATTATGTTGACGGTTGGAGCCAGGCCGTTGAAACCGTCGATTTTCTGATTCAGCTTAGAAAGACGCACAACTGTGTATTTATTCGAGGTAATCACGATGAACTGTGTTTAGAATGGCTTCGAGACGGTAAAGACAATCCCCTTTGGTTACAACATGGTGGCGGGGCTACTTTGGCTTCTTATGAAAAGGCGGACAAGGCGACCAAAAATGCCCATATTCGTTTTTACCAAAGTTTACACAACCATCATCTTGATCATGATAACCGTTTATTTTTGCATGCTGGCTTTACGAACTTAAAAGGTATCGAGTACGAATATTTTACACAGACTTTCTATTGGGATCGGACGCTTTGGGAGTTGGCCCGTTCGTTAAACCCCTGTTTGGAAAAGAACGATTCTTCTTATCCGAAACGTTTGACACATTACAAAGAAATTTTCATAGGTCATACGCCAATTTCAAAAAAGGGCCTTTCCGATCCGAAGCGAGCGGCCAATGTTTGGAACATAGATACCGGCGCGGCTTTTAAGGGCCCATTATCAATTCTTGATGTAGCGACAAAAGAGTTCTGGCAGAGCGATCCAGTTCATAGGTTATACCTGAATGAGCAAGGAAGAAATTGAAAAATAGCTATCCAAATTTTACTTTTTCACTATTTAATTAACGAACTTTACAAAAAATAACATGGCTTGTGCAGGCTAAAACAGGCTTAACATAAAACTAGATTATGCCCGAAAAAAATATACGATTAGAGGTGATGCAGGCGATAGAGCCACAGGTGGAAGGGTTTATGGATTCTTTCCTTATCCCCGCTGAAGATATCTGGCAGCCTAGCGATTTCTTGCCCGATTCCGAAAATGATGGCTTTTTGGAAGCCGTTCGTGAACTACGTGGCGAATCGAAAGAACTGGGCTATGATTTTTGGGTAACTATGGTAGCCGATACGATTACCGAAGAGGCGTTGCCGACCTACGAATCTTGGTTGATGGATGTTGTTGGTATTGATCAGCACGGCGATCATAAGACCAATGGTTGGGCAAAATGGGTTCGAGCATGGACTGGTGAAGAAAACCGTCATGGTGATGTATTAAATAAATATTTGTACCTATCGGGAAGGGTAAATATGCGTGAAGTTGAGATAACGACCCAACATTTAATATCTGACGGATTCGATATCGGAACCGACCAAGATCCGTATAAAAATTTCGTCTATACTTCTTTTCAAGAATTGGCAACTAACATTTCTCATAAGAGAGTTGGGCAAATGGCCAAGAAAAAGGGTAATGTTTTGTTAGGTAAGATGTGTACTATAATTGCAGGTGACGAAATGCGGCACCATTTGGCGTATCGAGAGTTTGTAAAGACCATTTTTGGGGAAGATCCATCGGGCATGATGTTGGCCTTTGCCGATATGATGAAAAAGAAAATTGTAATGCCTGCCCATTTTTTGAGAGAATCTGGCGGTGTAATCGGAACGGCATTTGAAAATTTTTCGAACTGTGCACAGCGCCTAGGGGTATATACCGCCCATGATTACGTGGATATTCTTAGTAAATTAAACGCTTATTGGGAATTGGACAAGATTAGAAGCCTTAGCGATGAAGCGGAAAAAGCGCGTGACTATCTCGTCAAACTCCCCGCAAGATTGGAACGCATTTCGGAGCGCATGAAATTTCCAGAAGATCAATATCGTTTTAAATGGGTGGAAGCCAATGGTATGGTGTAAACGAGATTCGTTGACATGTTATAGCGACATGCATACCTTGTAAAACAAAAAATCCGGTTCATTTTGAACCGGATTTTTTGTTTAAGTAGGTTATTTTTCTATAAGATTTCGTAGGTTAAGTTCTGACCTGCCAGCCGACAGGCAGGTTTGGGAAACGTCACTTGTTTTTCGGTTAAGTTCAGTAATGATTTGGGGTCAACACTATCACTTAATTACAAGGTATAACTACTGTGGTTCGCCAAACCATTTAAATTATTGTTGTGAACTAGACCAAAAATGTTGTTAAAAACACGAACAGTTTCTTTTGTTCGACGAACTACATATTTACCAGCCTAAAAAAACTGTTTGAGTCATCTCATTATATAAAAAACCCTCCGAATTTGGAGGGTTTTTATCATACGTTCAACGTGGAATTATAACTTTCCGTAATCGTGTTCGTCTTGCCATTTGAAGAGTTCTGTCCATTTATTTTCGTAGCACATTTTAGCTTGCATTGGCCATGAGGCCGGGTCATGAACCTTGTAACGATCCCCCCCGCCATTTAACACTTCTTGACAGCCTGCTACCGAAGTTTCAGATAAGGCCTTCCAGGTTTTGACACCCATGGCACGGAACATTTCCTCGATTTTTGGGCCGATACCTTCAATTACTTTAAGGTCATCTTGTTTAATATTCTTGCCGAAGGCCGCTTTTGCAGCTGCTGCATCGAACGGAATCAGCACCGGCCCAGCCGCCCTTGCTCTCAAAGAAGAAGAAACATCAGATACTGGCTCGGCTGTTAGTCTCTTGTTACAGGCATCAAGATCGGCCAGTAGTTTGGTGTTCTTGTCTTGATATAGTTTGAGGTCTGCCGAATGGTCTACTGCCTTATTGCTGCTTTTTCCTATTAAATAGCCAAGATAGCCACAGATTCCACCAATCAGGATGGGAATCAAGATGCACCAAATATTCATAGTATCAAAATCCATATTTTTAAGTTTATGTAGTTAATTGTTTATTTAATCGAAATTACTGTTCTTGGCCCGGCCTTCTTCGGTATCGTTGCTGGCAATCGGGTCTTTCTGTCCTTTAGATTCGGTTTTAATCCGGTCTTCGGAGATACCGTTTTTTATTAGGTAAGCCTACGCAAAATCCGCTCTTTCTTGCCGAGTCCTCTATTCGTACTTCGTTTTCCTTGGCTATCTGCATAACCTACGATTTCACTTTTGGCCTTAGGAACTTTATCGAGATACCTTACGATATCGGCAAATTTTTGTCTTTGTTCAACTGAAGGATTGATGGAAGCTTCCGCCGTATCAAAATAAAGTACCAAAGGATCGGCTTCTATTTTTTCATAAAGTGACTTGATTTCATCTTCTGCATTGGCCGCCACTTCAGCTACTCTATAAGCCACAGGGCCCATATAGATATTTTTTTTTGGAACCATATCGCTCATTAATTTACCCATAGTATTCATTTGTGAAGACGGAATGTTTTGCGAAACGAAATAATTCTTGACTGTATTGGCCCGTGCCGAACCTAGATTAGGAAAGGCCGAGTTATTGGTTTCATCGCTCGTATAATACCCAGTTATGTTGATAACCCTATAAGTGTTCTCCGCCAAGAAGTTTTTAAGACCGGGAACGATACGGTCCCGAACTTTTTGGGATAGGGGCTCTAAATAGTCGAAAGACGACATATTGAAGTTAAAATTGTCGTTGACATTGTACGTAAAATCGCCATCGCTGAACGCAAAAGGATAAGACGTAGGTTTTGCCGCTACTGGTGCCACCACCTCCTTTTCAACGGGCTCTTCTTTTACGCTCGCACAACAACTGCTACAGTACGCAATGTAAAAGTAGGCGCCCGCTAAAATGGTAATGATAATACCGAGCAGGTTTGTTGTTGTTTTTGTCATAAGTGTTAATAATTTAAGTGTTTAGTACACAATGTATTAAAAAAAAATAGAACAAATGTTAAATATTTGGGATTAAATCCTAAGGATCAAGGAGGTAAATATTACAAAATTGTACCTTAAAAGTATTAGATGAATAATTTTGCGAATTGTTTGTAGAAAGAGTATTGAATATGGAATTAGCGTTTTTGATGTTGGATACCCGTTTTGAACAGATACGCATCCCTCTTGAAAAATTGTTGGTATTTTGTCGTTTTTTAAGATAAATTTTCGCGGTAGTTTGGTCTTTCTTAAACATTTCAAAACAGATACTTATCTCTTAGGTTTAGTTCCCCGGCTTTACCATTGGCTTAGTCACCTGATAATTAAGATTTGTAATTAGCAAAGAAGCAAGAACTATGAGCCACGACAAAGGCGTCTTGTTTCTAAACTCTCATACCCAATCGTCTTATCTGAAGGTTTACTAACTAATGACCGGGCTCTGCAAGTGCCTAGAGCCCCTTTATTAGTCTTTTTTCTTTCCTCTTTGTTCTTTTTAGATGTTAACCTTGTAATTCTTGTGGCACTAACGATAGGGGGTTTGATGTAAATGATTACAAGCGACATAAGAATGTAGTTCTTATTTCGCCGATTATACAGAAAACAAGCAGATTCATAAATGTAAAAGGTACAACCATACATAACCACTTTTTATCTCGAATAGAAGAACGTATTTTTATTATGAAAATAAATGGAGAATTAAAATAAAAACCAAGATGATACAATTTTTAACTTTTTGCTTTATGGTCATGGTTCTTGGAACCCAAGCTTTGCTTCGAGGCAGTTGGAGAGTCCGCCAGACCGAGCCAATCAATAGTAACGATAAGTAAAAACAATAAAATATAACTGTGGTCCTTGTACCTCAGCTAAAGATAGTTGTTTGAGTTAGTTTAGTGTTTAAAGACCCGCTGTATTTTTTGCTTGTCTATTCGGGGGAAGGGCAGGTAACGAAAAGACAGCGGGTTTTTTGCGACCTAATGTTAACCTTTTTAACCAATATGACATTAATAGTAAAGAGTACCCTTTGACGATAAGTATACACATAAGCCAACCGATAGCTTTTTGGCATCCGGAACTAAAAAAACGATTGGAACGAATTGGCAGTAAAAGCCCCCTGATTGTTTGAGCCAGTCACGCCAACGGTGTGATGAAGGAGCTAAGGGATCAGGAGGTTTTTACCATTTAAAGTTCAAATTTTATACCTTAGGCGTTTGCAGCCGTCGAACGACCAAAGGAGTGAGAGGATTGCACCCTTACAAGTCGAATTTAATGCCTTGGGCCAAAGGTAATTCGGTTGTATAATTAATCGTATTGGTTTGACGGCGCATGTAAACCTTCCAAGCATCGGAGCCACTTTCGCGACCACCGCCCGTTTCTTTTTCACCTCCGAAAGCTCCCCCGATTTCGGCCCCTGATGTTCCAATGTTCACATTGGCGATACCGCAATCACTTCCGCCGACCGATAAAAAACGTTCAGCTTCGCGAAGGTTATTTGTCATTATGGCTGAGGAAAGCCCTTGGACTACCCCATTCTGTATTTCAATGGCATTTTCGAGGTTGCCAGAATATTTTAATAGGTAAAGCACAGGTGCGAAGGTTTCGTGTTGTACAATTTCAAAACTAGGTTTTGCTTCTGCAATGGCAGGTTTTACATAACAACCGCTTTGATAACCTACACCTTCAAGAACACCACCTTCGATAATAATTTGCCCACCCTCTTGAACTACTTTTTTGAGGGCCTTTTGGTACATTGCGACGGCATCGGTATCGATGAGGGGACCAACATGATTATTCTCGTCCAACGGATTTCCGATTCGCAGTTGCTTATAGGCATCCACAACTGCATTTTTAACTTTATCATAGATAGAATCATGAACAATCAATCTCCTCGTCGAGGTACATCGTTGCCCTGCCGTACCTACGGCACCGAATACAGCACCGATTACGGTCATCTTAATATCTGCATCTGGGGTTACGATAATGGCATTGTTGCCACCAAGTTCTAAAAGGGATTTTCCCAAACGAGCAGCTACCGCCTGTGCAACGATTTTGCCCATACGGATGGAACCTGTAGCGGATACCAGAGGTATACGGCTATCGTTCGTCATCATTTCCCCAACCTTATAATCTCCATTGATCAAACAGGAAATTCCTTCGGGCAAATCATTTGCCTTAAAGACTTGGGCAGCGATATTTTGACAGGCTATACCGCATAATGGTGTTTTTTCGGAGGGCTTCCAAACACAGACATCACCACAGATCCAGGCTAAGGCAGTATTCCATGCCCAAACGGCAACGGGAAAGTTAAAGGCCGAAATAACACCAACGACCCCCAACGGATGGTATTGTTCGTACATACGGTGTCCAGGTCTTTCTGAATGCATTGTAAGACCGTGTAGTTGTCTGGAAAGTCCGACCGCAAAATCGCAGATGTCTATCATTTCTTGCACCTCGCCAAGGCCTTCCTGATAACTCTTGCCCATTTCGTAGGAGACCAGCTTCCCTAAGGGTTCTTTTAGTTCACGTAGTTTATCCCCGAACTGTCGAACGATTTCTCCTCGTTGGGGAGCAGGCTTTTTTCGCCAAGTCTTGAAAGCTTTGGTGGAGGCGGTCATTACCTTTTCATAATCTGCTTTCGATGTGGTTTTTACCTTGGCAATCAATTCGCCGTCTACAGGTGAATAGGATTCGATGATATCCCCAGAACCAAAAGTATCTGATCCAGTTGAAGTTCCATCGTTAATATCTTGAACACCCAATGCTTTTAAGGCTTTATCAATACCGAATTCCGTAGCGAGTTTTGACATTTTATAACTTTTTGAATAGATAATGTTAGATTTTTGGCAAATATACGTTTTCCTAAAGCAAATAAATGAGATTGAACAAAGACAATTTTTTTGAGATTAACTGTACTTTACCCGAAAGGGTTAAATAAAACAATCAGTATTGCCAGCAGTGAGGGAAGGGCCTGTATAAAGAATATTTTTCGCTCTACCGTGAGCGCACCATAGATTCCGGCTACGGCCACACATCCCAAAAAGAAAAGGGAAACATTGCTTTTCCATACGGGATCTTCGATAAAGAATGTCCAAATAAGCCCAGCGGCTAAAAAACCATTGTATAAGCCTTGATTCGCTGCCATGGGTTTGGTAGGCTCAAAAAGTTCTGGGGGAAAGTTTTTAAAGATTTTCCGCCCTTTTGTAGTCCACGCGAACATTTCAAACCAAAGAAAATATAAGTGTAGAATAGCTATTAACCCGATGAGTACATTTTGAACCATTTCTAAAAATACCAATAATTTCTATTGTTTTATGAAATTGCAATACAATTTCGGCAAATGAATACCTCAAATTTAGTGCTATTCCTTGTTTTCAAAAATGAGATTGAACTGTGTTCCATACTTGTTAGATTCGTAGGTCAGTTTTGCCGAAATCTGTCTACATAAGGCTCTAATAATTTCAAACCCGATACCTTCTGCGTTTTCGATATCAAAATCGTCAGACAGCCCTTTTCCATTGTCAAGAACCGTTAAAGAGACTTCATCGGCACTTAGTCTTTCGACATTGATAAGCAGTTCGTTGTATTTCGTAGTGTCGGGATAGGCATGTTTTACGGCATTGGTTGCCAATTCTGAAATAATAAGTGCAAGGGGTACGGCGCGATCTAAATCTATGGATATATCTGGACAGTCGATTTTATAACTGAAGGATGAGGATATTTTTTTTTCATATTCCATCAAATCATTTAAATACTCGCTTAGGTTGACTGCCTTGGAATCTTTGTCTTGATAAATTTTTTGATGGGTCAGTGCTATGGCTGAAATTCGTGCCTGACTATCTTCTAGGGCCATGATGGCCTCTTTGCTTCTTAACTTTCGTTTTTGCATATTCATCAGACTAGAGGTTATCTGAAGATTGTTTTTCACCCTATGATGTATTTCGCGCAACAGGTTTTCCTTCAAATCGTTCGATGCCTCCAATTCTGCTGTCCGCAGGAGTACTCGTGCCTCTAAACGTTCATTATAGCCATCTCTTTTTTTGACGACATAGGCCAATAGAAGTGAGGTCAACAAACCCAACAAAAGCACGAGATAAGACTCGAATACATGAGGAAAGGATTGGTATTCCGGTTTAGGAATAAAATGGACATTCCAAAAACGATCGGCCGATTTCAAGCGCTTGATAATAATTTTCTTATCGAAACTTTCAGTTTTCTCTTTCCCGAAACTCGAGAATAATAAGGGGTTAGCAGCCGTGTCATCATAAATACTGACATCAAGCACTTTGAGTTCCGCTTGCAAGGTTTTACCGATAAACTCATCCATTCGGTAAACACTTGAAACTAGGCCCTTCACCTCTTTTGAGGCAGTGTCAATAACAGATTTGATTGCCAAAATACCCGGAACCCCATTGTCATGTAAAACGAGGCGAACCGGCCCGGTCAGTGCAATTTCATGTGTTTTAATGGTGTTTTCAATAGCCGACCTTCTAGTGCTATCGGAATAGAGATCAAAACCAACAGCTTTTTGTAGGGGCTCTAGCGGGTTTAATAATTTTATGGGAAAATGTAAAGCTCTTGGTTTGGAAACAATGAGGTTATTCGAGGAATCTGCTTCCGTAATTACTGGCAAAGTAATACTCGTTATCCGCTCTGATTCCTCTATTTTTGAAGACCAAGTCAAGGCCATGATACCACTAAGTTTTTGAAGAAAAGGATTTGTGAAGCGCTCGAAACTTTTTTGTGATACCTGTGCGTTATTTTCAAAAAAGAACCCCAAAGATTCAACCACTAGATTTAATTTGTTCAGTTCATCTTCAAGCTTCAGTTCTGATTTGGCAACGGCATTGTCAATTGCCGTCTTGTTTCTAACTAGATATCTATTGTTGATCGAAAAGAAGATGAATAGGGAGATGGCGGTCCCAATAAGTACGATGGCCGAGTATTTGAAAATTTGGGACTTTGTCATAAACCCGTAATTTAGATAATTGCCAAAATATGTAGCTTAATTATTTTTCTTAACAAAAAAGCTAAAATTTTTTAGTCGTCTGCTGTGAAACGCTCGTCTACGGGCATAACCGTGCCACAATTATCACAAGTACGCAGTTCTTCAGCGCCATAGAAGTATTTAAAGTGCCCTAAAAAATCTTTTTCAATGTCGTTCAGTGTAAAATAAGCTTCGTAGAGTTTATGGTTACAGTTGTCACAGAACCAGAGCAATCCGTCGTCGACATTCATATCGGCACGCTTACGTTCGACAACTAGACCAATGCTTCCGTCGTGGCGAACTGGTGAGTGTGGAATTTTTGCAGGATGCAAATACATATCGCCAGGTCCGAGTTTAAAGGTTTTTTTGCGTCCATCCTCTTGAATATGTACTTCGATGCTACCTTCCAGCTGATAGAAAAGTTCTTCGGTTTCGTTATAATGATAATCTTTTCGGGCGTTCGGGCCCGCCACGACCATTACGATATAGTCGCCCGCATCGGTATAGAGGTTTTTATTACCGACGGGAGGTTTTAATGTGTCGCGGTTTTCGGCAATCCATTGGGTGAGATTGAAAGGAGGGTTAATGGGCATGTCCTTAATTATTTGGCGTTTGTAGTCTGGTGTTTTTAGTTTTGAAACCTCAGAAACTAAACTACAAACCGTTCATCCCAAATTTATAAAAAAGAAACCGATACCATGGTCGGAAAAAGAAAGAAACAAGAAGGGAACGAAGCTCGCTTACCGAAAGAAAATCTGTGTGAAGTAAAGATTGCCGTCAGTATCTTTTTTAGCACTTACCGCCGTATGTGTAAACTCACCCTCCATCGTTTTTTTATGGCTTGAGCTGTTTAACCATCCTTCAAAGGCTTCTGATGCGGTTACATAATCTTTGGCAACGTTTTCTGCGACGAATTCGGCGTCTACTTGAGAAGAAATGTCCGAGGCCCTTTTACTAAAATTATCGTGGTTGATTGTGCCTTTCGCTACCATATAGTCGTTATGGGCATTAGCATGGCTATAGGCTAAGGAACTGAACTCTAATGAATTTTGTCCTAAAGAAAGGCGGTGTTGGTTAACAACCTTCAATAGCTCGTTCTCAATTTTCGTGACATTTTCGGTTTCGATAATATCTGTTGTCTCGACAGACTCTTTACTACAAGAGGCCAAAGTACATACAAATAAAACGAGGGCAATATAATGCGTTCTCATTTTCATACAAAGTTCTATTTGTAAGTAGGTATGTTCTCGAAAAGCAGGTAAAAAGAATGGGGAATTCTTGTGTTCTCAAATATCGATAGGGGAATCATCGATGAGCGAATATCTAAAAATTAGACTGGCTCTATGGCAATTTATTGTTCTTTTCGATGAAATACACATAATTTTTTAAATCTTTGTCAGTCAAAACGTATGGATAGTTAAGACTTCGATTTCTCATTTACAAAGTAATAAAGAATCAATAGTTTTCGTTCTTCCTGTAACTAAGGGTTTTGGGGGCAGCCTTTTTCCGGGAAACTGCGACAGTTCTTATTTGGTCCTCTTCTACTTTTGTGTAAAACAATCACATATGAGGGCCAGTCCGCTTTATCGGTTTTTTTTGCTTTTTGTCTTGATCACAGGATGTATTTCCAAGAAGGAAAGCCCTGCAGAAGAGCTCGATAATCTTAATCGATTTCAAGAATACGTTACCCAAGTTTCGCACGGGATTATTTCTGCCCAAAGCGATGTGCGTGTTATTTTGAATGAACCCATCGCAGGGTGGAACAATGGCGATGAGATTGACCGGAGCCTTTTAAACGTTTCTCCTAGTGTAAAGGGAAAGATCGTCGCCCTAGACAATCGAACGATTGCCTTTATTCCTGAAAACGGCTTTAAACAAGACACTGAATACCAATTTGCTTTGGATTTAGAGGAAATCATAAAGGAACTTCCAGATGAACTAGAATCGCTAACCTTTAACGTAAAGACCCTAAAACAACAATTCAATATTTATACGGATGCGCTACAATCGTATTCTAAAGGAAGACAATACATGACTGGGCAGTTGCGGTTGTCCGATGTGTTTTCGTTGGAGCAGGCCCAACAGTTAATTTCCGCTACCCATAAGGGAAAACCTATCGATGTAAAATTCGAAAATGCGGTCAAAAAGGGCACCCAATTTTCTTTTAAGATCGATAGCATTCAACGTTATGAGGAAGATTCGAAGCTGGAAATTTCCTGGGACGGAAGCCAATTCGAAATCGAGAGCAAGGGCAGGAATACCTTTAAAATACCCGGAAAAAATAACTTTACAGTTTTAAATGCTACGGTGGAAATAGGAGAAAACGCTATGGTTTTCGTCAATTTTTCCGATCCTATCAAAAAAGGGCAGAACTTTAAGGGCCTGGTTGTCTTGGAAACCGACGATAATCCTAAATACACAATAGGTGGCAATACGTTGAAAGTTTATCCTTCAAAAGACATTGAGGGTACCGTAAACTTAGAAGTCTTCGAGGGTATTGAAAGCACCGATGGCTATAAATTAAATCAAAAATTTACGGAGCGTATTGCGTTCGAGCAATTAAAACCTCAGGTACGTCTGCTTTCCAATGGCACGATACTTCCATCTTCGAACAATTTGAAAATTAACTTTGAGGCGGTCAATTTGAAATCCGTCAAGGTTTCGGTATTCAAAATTTTCGAAAATAACATCCTACAGTTTCTTCAGGGCAATAACCTCAATGGCAATGGTAATCTACGTGCCGTGGCTAGACCCATTGCCCGAAAGAAAATCGTATTGCAAAGTAGCCTTTCCAACGCCAACGGAAAATGGTCGGCACATGCGCTCGACCTAAAAGCGTTGATTTCGCCCGAAGTAGGCGCCATTTATCGCATAGAACTTGATTTTGGTCCGCAAGACAGTTCCTATAAATGTGAAAGCACAAATTTTAATCCTGAGACGGAAGCCGAAGAAAACTTTGACGAGGAAGAAGAGAATAGTTCTTGGGAGGGTGTTGAGAACTACTATTACGAAGATTACTACGACGATTATAACTGGAACGAACGCGAGAACCCCTGCGATAAATCTTATTATTACAACAAAAAAGTTGGCATGAACGTTTTGGCTTCCGACATCGGGATAACGGTCAAAAAAGGCATGAACAAGAGCTATTTTATGGCCGTTACCGACATCTTGAACACCAAGCCGATTGCGGGCGCAAAGGTTACTTTCTATAACTTCCAGCAACAGCAAATGGGACAGATAGTAACGGATGCCGATGGTACTTCCATTTTTGATTCGGACAAACTAGCCTATTTTGCAGTCGCTGAGAGTAACGGGCAAAAGACCTACGTAAAACTGAACGACGGCAATGCGCTTTCGGTTAGTAAGTTCAAGGTTGACGGCGTACAATTGCAAAAGGGGCTCAAAGGCTTCATTTTCGCAGAGCGAGGTGTTTGGCGACCGGGGGATAACATCTTCCTCTCTTTTATGTTGAACGATAATGCCAACAAACTTCCCGAAAACCATCCAGTAAAACTGGAACTGTTCGACCCTTATAATAAAGTGGTTCACCGAGAGGTCAAAACCGATGGGCTCAACAATTTCTTTCAATTCAATTTAAAGACCGACAAAAACGCACCGACCGGAAATTGGTTGGCCAAAGTATCGGTCGGCGGGGCATCCTTTACAAAACCCCTTAAAATAGAGACCATCAAACCGAACCGTTTAAAAATAAAAACGGAGTTCGATGGTGATATTCTCAACGACGCGAAACCTATCAGTGGCGTTATGGAGGTAAAGTGGCTGCATGGGGCCATAGCCAAAAACCTCAAGGCCGATATCACGGCGAAATTCAACACGACTATTACGAAATTCGACAAATTTCCAGGTTATGTTTTTGACGACCCAACCCGAAGTTTTTCCGTGGAAGACCAAGTGGTCTTTGATGGAAAAGTCGATGGTGAAGGAAATGCCCGTTTTAGCATAAATCCGCAATTGAACAGTCAGGCACCTGGTATGTTGAATGCTGCATTTATAACGAAAGTCTACGAAAATGGTGGCGATTTCAGTACTGATGTATTCACAAAGCCGTATTCGCCGTACGATACCTATATTGGCCTCGTTGTACCGAAAGGTGATAAAACACGGGGCATGCTCTTGACCGATACACCACATACTTTTGAGCTGGTTACTATAGATGAAAAAGGGAATACCAAAGCTGCCAATAATCTCAAGGTTTCCATCCACAAAGTGAATTGGAGATGGTGGTGGGATACTTCTGCGGATAACCTTTCGAACTACAGCAGTGGCCAATACCATCAGAAAGTCTATGAGGAAATCATCAGTACGAATGCCGATGGAAAAGGAAGTTTTACGTTCGAACTGAAATATCCGGAATGGGGAAGGTACCTTGTACGTGTCGAAGACCTAAAGGGTGGTCATTCTACTGGAAAAGCCGTCTATGTCGATTGGCCGGGCTGGGCAGGTAAGTCCCGAAAAAGTGACCCTTCCGCTGCGACGATGTTGGTCTTTTCTACGGATAAGCAAACGTATAATGTAGGAGAGACGGCTTCGGTAACTTTCCCGAGTTCCGAAGGTGGGCGTGCATTGGTCACCGTCGAGAACGGCACCGAAGTTTTGGAAAGTCTTTGGGTGGAGACCGCGAAGGGCGAGACAAAATTCCAGTTGCCGATGACCGAATTGTACACGCCCAATGTATTCATTCATATTTCGTTGCTGCAACGCCATTCAAGTACGTTGAACGATAACCCGATCCGCCTTTACGGGTTGGTGCCTGTCTCGGTTGAAAATCCTGCAACCAAAATTAAACCTTTGATTGCTATGCCAAAGGTCTTACGGCCAGAAGAGATGATCATAGTGAAAGTGAGCGAAAAAAGTAAAAAGGCCATGACTTATAGCATCGCCATTGTCGATGAAGGGCTGCTGGACTTGACGCGATTCAAAACGCCCGACCCTTGGCGTGCTTTCTATGCCCATGAGGCACTCGGTGTTAAAACTTGGGATATTTTTGATGATGTGATCGGGGCCTTCGGTGGTAAAATCAATCAAGTGTTCGCTATCGGTGGTGATGGTATGTTGGCGGGCGCAAAAAATAAAAAAGCGAATCGTTTCGAACCGATGGTCTTGCATTTGGGGCCGTTCAGCCTGAAGGAGGGAGAGACGAAATCCCATAAAATAAAAATTCCGAAATACGTGGGTTCGGTACGTACGATGCTCGTCGCTGGAAACCCTGAAATGGAAGCCTATGGGATGGCTGAAAAAACAACACCTGTGCGCAAACCTTTAATGGTGCTAGCTTCGTTACCTAGAAAAATAACGCCTGGCGAAAGAGTGACCCTTCCGGTTACCGTTTTTGTCATGGAAAAGAAGGTCAAGAATGTAACCCTGAAGTTAAAAAAAGACCCCTCGTTCAAAATTCTGGGGGAGGCTACGAAATCACTTGTTTTCTCCCATCCCGATGAAAAAATGGCCTATTTCGAGCTGGAAGTTGCCGATTTTAAAGGGATAGGAAAAGTGGTCGTAGAAGCTGTCGGGAATGGGGAAACTGCTTCTTTTGAAATTCCCATCGATGTGGTCAATCCGAATCCGATGACTTCGGAAATGCAGGAAGTTGTTCTAGAACCGAATTCCATCCAAACTATCAATCTAAAAACCTTTGGTATCACAGGAAGCAATTCGGCACAAATCGAATTTTCGACCCTTCCGCCTATGAATTTCAATGGGCGTATGCAGTATTTGATCCGTTATCCGCATGGGTGCGTGGAGCAAACGACTTCGGCCGCTTTCCCACAATTGTATCTCTCCGATATTTTTGATTTGGATGGGAACAAGAAGAAAAGCACACAACAAAATTTGGATCGCGCCATCAAAATCTTGGGCAGCTATCAAAATGCTACAGGAGGCTTCTCGTATTGGCCTGGTCAAAACTATTCTAACGATTGGGGCACCACTTATGCGGGACACTTTTTGTTAGAGGCTGAGAAGAAAGGCTATGTGCTGCCGATTGGCTTTAAGTCGAGCTGGCTAAAATACCAGCAGAACACGGCGAAGCAGTGGCGTTCGGGTAACGATTATTCTGATTTAGCGCAATCCTATCGCCTGTACACGTTGGCTCTTTCCGGCAATGCCGATATAGCCAGTATGAATCGTTTACGCGAAACGAACGGACTTTCCGACGAAGCGAAATTCCGTTTGGGCGCTACTTATGCACTTATTGGTCAAGCCAATGTAGCTGATGAAATCATAAGTAAAGCCCGATTAGATTTTGATAGATCCAAATACAATTATTACACTTACGGCTCGCCCGACCGTAACCGCGCTATGGCTCTTGAAACTTATGTTTTGTTGAAAGCCAAGGCCAAAGCACAAGATTTGGCCAAAACTATCGCTGGCCGGCTTTCTGAGCGCAGGTGGATGAGTACCCAAAGTACTTCCTATAGTCTTTTGGCAATGGCCAAATTTGCCGCAATGGTCGGAGGAAAGGGCATCAAGGCCACTGTGACGGTCAATGGAAAATCTGAAAACGTCAATACTAGCAAAGCCTTGGCGAACCGCAAAATCAATATCAAAAAAGCAAGCAACAGTATCGAATTGAAAAACAGTGAGGCCAACACCTTATTCGTAAGCATTGTCAATAGTGGTATTTTACCAGTTGGAGAAGAGAAAGTTTTGCAGAAAAGCCTATCGGCTCAAATGGTCTTTAAAGGGCGTAACGGTTCGGTTTTAGAGGTAAGCCGAATTTCGCAGGGTACCGATTTTGTGGCCGAAGTAACTTTAACGAATACAACAAGCAAAGCTATTAATGATATGGCACTAACGGAAATTTTCCCCAGCGGCTGGGAAATCGTCAACACGCGTTTTACTGATTTTGGGGAGTTCGCCGACAACCAAGTGACCTATACCGACATTCGTGATGACCGTAGTAACTTCTATTTTGATATGGAACCGAACGAGACGAAAAGGTTCAGAGTGTTGTTGAACGCGAGTTATTTAGGGCGGTATTACTTGCCCGGTATCCAAGCCGAAGCGATGTACGATAATGATCATGTGGTCAGGACCGAGGGAAGATGGGTTGAGGTAGTGCAATGATGAAGTTCAAGAATAAGCACAAGTGTCAAGCCTGCCCGCCGGTAGAGGGTTCAAAAAGTTTTGAGTTATGTGTTATGACCAAAAGTTTGTTTCAAGGATTCCTCCCTTGAGGGGGGCTTTGGGGGGTGTTTCCGTGGTCAAGAAAGTTGATGAATTAATATTGTTGAGAGCGTGTCGATTGCATTAATGTTGTTGTGCTTATTGTAAAGAAACACACCAGTTGTAAAATGGCGGTAATTGAATTTGAAAAGCTTTTCTTGATAAAGAAATTGATCGGTCGAGTTAGATTTCAAAGCTTTTAAGAAAACGAGCGTTCCAACCTTCTGATTTTATAGTTAACCGGTAAATCCCGTTTTTGCATGGCTACCATCACAATAGGGCTTGTTGTTCGAAGCACCACATCGACAGAAAGCGGTGGCACGACTTTTCTTTTCAATGCTTCCGTCAACTTTCTTTATCTCGAGATTCCCCATAATAAGCAATGGCCCACTTTCCGTAACTTCTATCTTGGTTCCAGATGCTAAGTTGTCGAGATCGGGAGCAACTGTGCTTTTGAGGGATAACGCTCCGGAAGGACATGTGGCAACTTGGGCTTTCAATGCTTCGGTGGTTGCGTTTTCTGTTTTGATCCAGGGTTTTTCTTCCGGACGATATACTTCTGGCAGTAATCGGACGCACTCGGCCGAGTGGATGCATTTGGCCGGTTTCCAAAGGATAGTTATTTCTCCGTTGCTATATTCTTTTACTTTTTCCATAGGCTAGTATCAATCGTTCTAAAACTTTTATCACTTATAAATTTAAGGTATTTGGTTGGTTTTTGATTTCTTTTATTGATTTTCAATAGCAACCACTGTCACGAATATTTCAATACTTTTGACTATATGGAGAAAATAAGTGACGATTTTATAAGAAACAACACCGATTTTCCGGAATTGATAACGGCCCTAAAAGGGGGTTTTGCGTCCCAAGAAATTTGCGTTCCCCAGCGCCACCACCACGATTTCCCGAACCCCGAAACAGGTGCGGATTCTACTTTGCTTTTAATGCCCGCATGGCATCCCGGTAAAGAGGCGGGGGTAAAGATTGCAACGGTCAGTCCTAAAAATAGTCGATTCGACTTACCTTCTATTCAAGCGATCTATATTTTGATGGATGCCGTAAAAGGAACTGTAAAAGCAACCTTGCAGGCCAAAAGTCTTACGGCGAAACGTACGGCCGCAGCTTCCGCATTGGCTTCATCCTATTTGTCAAAAGAAAATGCAAACTCTTTATTGATGATAGGCACGGGAGCACTTGCTATAAACCTGATTCGGGCACATGCAAGCGTTCGGACTATTGAAAAGGTATATGTTTGGGGGCGGAATATCGAAAAAGCAAAGGCTATCTGCGATGAACTTCAGGATGAAAGTTTCCATTGTCAAGTGGTCATCACCATCGAAGAAAAAATTACCGAGGTCGATATAGTTTCTTGTGCAACGCTCTCAGCGACTCCCTTAGTTTTCGGAAAACAGTTGAAGAAAGGGCAACATATCGATTTGGTCGGTGCCTATAAAAAAGATATGCGCGAAGCAGATGACGAGACGATTAAAAAAGCTTCTGTTTTTGTGGATACTTTTGATGGACTCCACGAAAGCGGTGATATTACTATTCCATTGGAAAAGGGCATATTAAAAGAGTCCGGTATCAAAGGTGATCTGTTCTCACTTTGTTCCGGAAAAACTATAGGTAGAACCCACGAAAAGGAAATAACTTTGTTCAAATCGGTCGGGCACGCGCTTGAAGATTTGGTAGCTGCATCCTATTATTATAACAAATTCACGAATGCGTAGTACCTATCAAAACATACAGGGAAAAACGGATTTCAATCCTCCAGAGGATTGGTTACAGATCAAGACCATTGATATGCATACGGGTGGCGAACCCTTGCGGGTCATCGTTGCTGGATTCCCTGAATTAAAAGGGAATTCCGTTTTGGACTATCGTCGATACTGCAATAAAAACTACGACCATTTGCGTACTGCGCTGATGTTCGAGCCTAGAGGCCATGCAGATATGTACGGCTGCATTTTAGTGCCTCCCAATAACGATGAAGGTGATTTCGGAATTCTTTTTCTGCACAATGAGGGATACAGCACGATGTGCGGACATGCCATTATTGCCATTTCTACTTTGGCCGTTCAAATGGACTGGATCGAAGTCATAGAAGGCGATAATATTTTGAAAATTGATGCCCCCTGCGGGCGGATAACCGCGTTTGTCCATGTGCTGCGAGGAAAGGTAAAAGGCGTACGGTTTCATTGCGTACCCAGTTTTGTGGTCGGTCTAGATAGAAAGGTCGAAGTCGAAGGCTTAGGAAGCGTTGTTTACGATTTGGCCTATGGAGGTGGTTTTTACGCCTATGTCGATATGGCAAAGAACAAGTTTGATTTTGACTTGACTACAAACTCGTACCGCACCTTGATTTCCAAAGGAATGGATATTAAGAGAGCAGTAATGAAGCGGGATGAAGAAATCGTTCATCCTTTCGAAGATGATCTTAGTTTTTTATATGGAACGATTTTTATTGGAGATTCCAATATGCCTGGAATCAATAGTAAAAACGTGTGTATTTTTGCTGAGGGAGAGGTGGATCGTTGCCCGACCGGATCAGGGGTTTCCGGCAGAATGGCGATTCATATGGCACGTAAGGAAATTGATTTCGGTGAAACGATGTCGATCGAAAGTATAACAGGCTCAGTTTTTAAAGGTTCCGTGATTTCCGAAGAAGATTATGGGCCGTTTAAGGCAATCATCCCCCAAGTGGAAGGCACCGCGAACATCACTGGTATGCATACCTTTTATATCGCCCCCGACGACCCAATGAAATACGGATTTATTTTGCGATGAGCCAGTCTAGATCTAAGCTCTTAAATCACTAGCTTCTTTCGGCTTGGACATAGTTTCTTCCTTTTCTTTAAGGACTGTACTGAAGACAAACGCCCCGATTTCTTTAATAGGTTCATAGAGTACCGAACTTTCCATCGTTTCATTTTTGACCATACCTGCCGAATCGTTCACTCGTTCAAAAAACACCAAAAGCGCCCCCAGTATAATGGATACTTTGACCACTCCGAAGATACCCCCAGCTATTTTATTGAGCAGCCCCAACATGGCGAAATTAGCGATCTTGGTCAGGAGTTTTCCAGCAATATGAACGATAAACACGATAGCGATAAAAGTGAGGACAAAGGCAGCTATGTTAATATAGCGTTCGTCCCATTCCATATTTTGTGAGAGATAATCTCCAGCATAATATGAAAAGTTGATTGCTCCGTAAATACCAGCAATTAGGGCGATAATCGAAGCTATTTCCACCAAAAGTCCGTTTTTAAGGCCTTTCCAAAGTCCCCAAACAAGTAATAATCCCAAAATGATATCTAAGAAGCTCATAACAGATGTCTTGCCACAAAAGTAGTATTTTGATTTGTACCTTTGACGATTAGTAAAAGCTTCTCCGCTAGATAAGGGTAAATAAAAAATAAAATGTCAAGAGACCTACAATTAAAAGAACATTGGGTAGCGCTGGTAGAGAAACTCTCCTCCCAATTTGCCGATGGTGACCGATTGGAAATCGATGCCATCATTTATTTGGTCGGTGTTCAAGAGCTGGGCCAATACCATAGAAAATATAAGAAAGACGATAAGCTTGATTTAATGCATATCGCCATTTGTCGTTTGTTGGAGCCGTACGGTTATTACGAGTTCGATTTTTTCGATGAAGAAGGATGGCCGCACTATACCGTCAAAGAAGAATTGCCACCTTTAAAAGCAGGGGAACAATCGGTATTGATGAAAGAGGCTATTGTGGGATATTTTTTGGAGAAAGAGTATATCATGTAACGTTATTCCAAGCGTAGCGCGGGAATCTTTAGCATGACATCGCGAAAGTTTAAAGGGATTGCCACGGCCTGAAAAAGGGCTCGCAATGAAAAAAAAATGATAATCAAACCGCCCTATTACGCTGTAATCTTCACCTCGACACGGACCGAGGGCAACAACGGTTATGTCGAGATGGCAAGGCAAATGGAAAATTTAGCCAAACAACAGCTCGGCTATTTGGGTATAGAAAGCGCCCAAGAAGAAATTGGAATAACGGTCAGCTATTGGAAGAGTTTGGAAGCTATCGCCAATTGGAAAGTAAACACCGACCACCTTTTCGCCCAACAAAAGGGCATCAAAGATTGGTATAAATGGTATAAAGTTCGAATTTGTTTGGTGGAAAGGGAGTATGATTTTGCGAAGTAATATTTTCAATGGAAAATAATCAAAACATCCCAGTCTTTTTATCGTTTAAAAATGTAGGAAGTTGTGAGTTTTGAATCTAATACAAAGAATTTTTGGAAAACGTAAACCATCCCCCTCCAGAGGAGGGACAAGGGGAAGACTTTCTAAAAAGCTAATCCTATTAGCAGCCCTTTTTATAGTCTACTACTTCTGCTTACCAAAAAACCTATTTGATGAACCTACCGCAACCGTCGTAGAAAGTAAAGAAGGCACTTTACTCGGAGCAATGATCGCCGGTGACGGGCAATGGCGATTTCCTAAGGTAGATAGCGTACCGAATAAATTCAAAACCTGTCTTTTACAGTTCGAGGATGCATATTTTCTGCAACATCCCGGATTCAATCCGATTTCGATGTTGAAGGCCTTTGGGGCGAATATTTCTGCAGGTAAAACGATTCGAGGTGGGAGCACTATAACACAACAGGTCATACGGCTATCCAGAAATGGAAAAAAACGTTCCTACTTCGAAAAGTTCATTGAACTTATAATGGCCACGCGGCTTGAAGTACGGGATTCTAAAGAAGACATTCTGGAATTATATGCTAGCCATGCGCCCTTTGGTGGAAATGTCGTTGGATTGGATGTCGCTGCTTGGCGGTATTTTGGCCTACAAGCACATCAGCTTTCTTGGGCTGAATCGGCAACGTTGGCAGTACTTCCAAATGCACCAAGTCTGATTTATCCGGGCAAGAATCAGGAAAAATTGTTGGCCAAGCGCAATTGCCTTCTCAAAAAACTGTTCGGGGAAGAAATTATAGATAGCACGACTTACAAGCTTTCCTTGTTGGAAGAATTGCCTCAGAAGCCATATCCCTTGCCGAAAATTGCACCCCATTTAGTACAGTTCATGGCAAAAAAGAATAAGGGAAAACGTTTCAAGACCACTTTGGACGAAAACCTGCAACGTAATGTAAATTCTATCGTACAAAAGCATTATCAAAACCTGAAACAGAACCAAGTACATAATGCTGCCGCAATCGTATTAGATGTCAAAACGCGAGAAGTGCTTGCGTATGTTGGCAACACCCAGACCACGGTAGCGCATCAAAAAGATGTCGATATGGTACAGGCGAACCGAAGTACAGGAAGCGTCATCAAACCGTTGCTTTATGCGGCCATGTTAGATGCAGGTGAACTGCTGCCCGATATGCTAGTTCCTGACGTGCCAACGCAAATTTCGGGCTATACCCCAGAAAATTTTAATGAGGACTATAGTGGTGCTGTGGAGGCTAAAAAAGCGTTGGCCCGTTCGCTGAACATTCCCGCTGTTCGGCTGTTACAACAGTATGGATTGGAAAAATTCAGAGATCAACTCGATAATTTTCAACTTGGGGGAATCAACAAATCCGCTGACCATTACGGACTCACACTAATCTTGGGCGGTGCCGAAAGCAATCTTTGGGATTTATGTAAAACCTATGCGAATCTAGCTTCGACCGTGAACCATTTTAGCGTCACTTCAAGCGAATATTTTGAAAAGGAATTCATGGATTTGGTTCTTGAAACCGACCAAGCAGTTGATTTTGGGCAAAAGTCGACCGAAAAGACCGTTTTCGATGCTGGCAGCATTTACCTCACTTTTGAGGCCATGAAGGAGGTAAATCGACCGGAAGGCGATGAATCATGGCAATTCTTCGATAGTAGTAAAGAAATCGGGTGGAAGACCGGAACAAGTTTCGGTAATAAAGATGCCTGGGCTATTGGGGTAACGACAGACCATGTGGTCGGCATCTGGGTGGGAAATGCCGATGGTGAAGGACGACCAAACGTAACGGGAGTTTCAAGTGCGGCGCCAATACTTTTTGACGTTTTTGATGTGCTTCCAAGAAGTAACTGGTTTCAAGAACCGCTGGATGAGTTCACCAAAATAGAAGTTTGTTCTGAAAGCGGATTTTTAGCCACGGATATTTGTCCGGCCAAAACGATTTCTATCCCAAATAAGCAAAATTATGTCAAGTCCTGTTCATTTCACCAGACAGTTCACTTAGACCCGCGAAGACAATTCCGGGTCAATTCTTCTTGCGCTGACTTATCGATTGCTGTTTCAGAATCTTGGTTTGCATTGCCGCCTTTAATGGAGTTTTATTATAAACGTACCCATCCTTCTTATAAGATATTGCCACCCTTTCGACAAGATTGCCAAAGTACGAACACCTCTCCTATGGAATTTATTTACCCCAAAAATGGAAGCCTGATTGGCTTGACCAAGAATTTTGAAGGTAAGACTAATGAGGTAGTACTCAAACTTGCACATGTCAAACCAGAGACCAAGGTGTACTGGTATTTAGATGAGACATTTTTAAAACAGACACAAAACTTCCATGAAATTGGGGTAGTCCCTTCTCAAGGAAAGCATAAGATTACTTCTATTGACGCTCTTGGAAATGAAGTTTCCGTTACAATAACGATAAAGTAGTTTTCTTGTTTTGAATTCGAAAATTTAAGTCCTATTTTTAACAGTTTGATAAAAACACACACGGATATCATTATCGGAACGAACGATCTTGACTCTAAAAACGTGCACTATTTAAAATGAACAAAATTTTAGGATGGTCGTTTACCGTCGCTTTGGCTGGATTTTTGTTCGGCTTTGATACTATCGTTATCTCAGGTGCGGATAAAACGTTACAGACGCTATGGGTCTCCTCAGATGTCTTTCACGGTACCGTAGTAATGGCAATGGCCCTGTGGGGTACCGTTGTAGGTGCTATTTTTGGTGGTATTCCTACAAACGCACTCGGAAGAAAGAAAACCTTAATTTGGATCGGCGTATTTTATTTTGTTTCTGCCATTGGTTCTTCAATGGTAAATGACCCTTATTCTTTTGCATTCTTTAGATTTATTGGAGGATTGGGTGTCGGAGCTTCTACTATTGCAGCACCTGCGTATATCTCCGAAATCGCACCGGCCAAAAATCGTGGACGCTTGGTGGCCATGTACCAATTTAGTATTGTCTTTGGAGTGCTCATCGCATTTATATCAAATTATCTGTTAAGTGATATTGGTGAGAATGCATGGCGCTGGATGATTGGTGTTGAAGCTTTACCCGCCTTCATATACGTATTGCTGATACTAAGAGTTCCTAAAAGTCCACGTTGGCTAATAACCAAAGGGAGAACGGAAGAGGCCATTGAAGTACTTAGATTAACGGAACCTGATAATGATATTAATAATCTGATTCATAGAATGACCAACGAGTCTCCTGTAGTCAAAGAGAATATATTTTTTCGAAAATATCGCGGACCGTTGCTACTTGCTTTCTTTATTGCCTTTTTCAATCAATTTTCTGGTATTAATGCCTTTTGGTACTATGCCCCAAGAATACTTGAAGAAGCTGGTCTCGGAACAAGTACTGCCTTGCTGAGTACCGTAGGTATTGGCCTCTTCAATCTTGTTTTTACATTAGTAGGTGTATTTTTAATAGATCGTTTGGGAAGAAAACATCTCATGTACATAGGTTCTTTCGGCTATATTATTTCCTTGGCATTGGTTACTTCGGCATTCCTTTTAGAGTGGGACGGTAAATACGTTGTGGTGTCCTTTTTTGCTTTTGTAGGTGCACATGCCATGGGTCAAGGTACGGTCATATGGGTGTTTATATCAGAACTTTTTCCCAATCATCTTCGTGCTTCCGGCCAAGCTTTTGGATCAACTGTACATTGGGTACTAGCTGCTGCTATTCCTTCCTTTATACCATTTCTTTTCTCAACGGTGGGGCCAGGGATGGTCTTTGCTTTCTTTACGGGGATGATGATATTACAATTGGCCTGGGTACATTTTAAGATGCCTGAGACCAAAGGGGTAGTTTTGGAAAATTTAAGTAAAAAACTTTCAGAAACAACATAAATTATTAAATTAAGGCAATACGTTTCCGGCATTTAAGAACGAACCGATTAAATAGGAAAAATCAAAAAAAATATGAAAGTTAAGGGCGAAATAAAGGTTGGTCATGGTGTTGCGTCAGGGAAACTAAAAGATGAGCGATATCCCGAAGGAACCCTAAAGCAACAATTTGAGTTTTTTTTAGAACGAGGTCTTGATTTAAGTAATTATTTCTTGGGTACCATCAATTTAGATATATCACCTAATACCTATGAAATAAAGAAACCTAAACATTTTTTTAAGAACATAGATTGGTCGGACCACATACCTCCAGAGAATTTTTACTTTTTTGATGTTTCACTATACTATAAGAATCAAACCTATGAAGGATTGATATATATGCCCGATCCCGAAACCAAGGAAGATCATGTTCAAAAACCGAATATAGTTGAACTAATACTTCCAAAAATAATTGGCTTAGAATATGGTCAAATAGTAGCTATAGAAATCAGAAAAGACCAGCTTAACATAGTTTCCGATTAACCAACAGAAACCAGTGCAAAATCCAATTTTATAATTAGCTTTAGCAGAATTCCAAAAAATAAAAAACAGCAACAACATGAAATATATAATTTCCCTAGACCAAGGTACCACGAGCTCACGAGCACTTCTTGTTGATGCAAAAGGTCAGATTCAAGGAATGGTTCAAAAGGAGTTTAAACAGATTTTTCCAAAACCGGGTTGGGTAGAACATGACGCCCACGAGATTTTGGAATCACAATTGGGCGTGCTGTCGGAGTTGTTAAAGAAGGAGAAGGTAAATGCCGTTGACATCAAGGCCATTGGAATAACCAACCAACGAGAGACAGCGGTCGTATGGGATAAAACAACAGGAGAACCTGTTTACAATGCCATTGTCTGGCAAGATAAGCGTACTGCCGATATTTGCGAAGACCTAAAAAAAAGTGGCCTGACCGAACATGTTCGAAAAACTACTGGCCTGGTCATCGATTCCTATTTTACTGGAACTAAAGTAAAATGGATTTTGGATAATGTTAAAGGGGCAAAAGCAAAAGCGGAAAACGGTGATTTACTGATGGGTACTATCGATTCATGGCTGGTCTGGAATATGACTAACAAGAAAAATCATATAACGGATTATACCAATGCTTCCCGAACGATGATCTATGATATTGTAAATCTGAAGTGGGATGACAAGATGCTCAAGGCATTGGGCATTCCAAAACTGATGTTGCCAGAAGTAAAACCTTCGGCACATCATTTCGGAGACTATGAAATAGATGGGGTCAAGATTCCGATTGCGGGTATTGCTGGCGACCAGCAGGCTGCACTTTTCGGTCAAGCCTGTTTCAAAAAAGGAACGGCGAAGAACACCTATGGTACAGGCTGTTTTATGTTAATGAACACAGGCGCGGAACCGCAGTTCTCTAAAAACGGATTGCTGACCACTATTGCCTATGGTCTAGACGGAAAGGTAAATTATGCTTTGGAAGGAAGTATTTTTATCGCTGGGGCTGCCGTTCAATGGCTTCGTGATGGATTGGAACTGATTAAAGACGCTAAAGAAACGGAGGCTTTGGCCGATTCTGTGGAAGGCGAAAATCCTGTCTATGTTGTACCTGCATTTGCCGGATTGGGAGCACCTTATTGGGATATGTATGCCAGAGGAGCTGTTTTCGGGCTCACACGTGACACCGGAAAAGCGCATCTAGCCAAAGCCACTTTGGAGTCTTTGGCCTATCAAACCAAGGATATTCTTAAGGCAATGGAAGACGATTCTGGAATACAATTGAAAAACCTTCGCGTCGATGGTGGGGCTTGCGCCAATAACCATTTAATGCAGTTTCAGGCTGATATTCTTGATTCGGAAGTCCATCGTCCGGAAGTCATCGAATCGACGGCCATGGGGGCGGCCTTTTTGGCCGGTATTCAAGTGGGGCTCTGGAAACAGGAAGATGTAGACCAAAACCGACCCATGAACCGTATATTCAAACCGACTTTTGACCGTGTAAAACGAAAACGTTTGTACAAGAAATGGCAAAAGGCCGTGGAACGAACCAAAGGGTGGGAAGAACATTAAATAACTTCTTTGTGAGGAATGCAAAACCTTAGGGAGTCTTTCGGAATGTAGTAAGAAATTTAGAAGATAGTTTTCTCGCCTTCGCGGGAAAGAAAAATAAAATAAGCTATTCGTGAAACATATTAAATTCTCAAATCTAGATAGAACAAAAACCATCGAATCCCTCTCTAAAACCGAATACGATCTTGTCGTAATCGGCGGTGGAATCACAGGTGGTGGAATAGCCCTCGATGCGGCTTCCCGAGGACTGAAAGTCGCCCTTGTCGAAAAAGGTGATTTCGCTTCGGGTACGAGTAGCAAGAGTACAAAACTCATCCATGGCGGGCTGCGATATCTAAAGCAGTTTGATTTTTGGCTGGTGAAGGAGGTTGGGGCCGAACGCGCGATAGTGCATAAACTAGCTCCACATCTAGTGCTTCCCGAAAAGATGTTGTTGCCGCTGATCGAAAATGGTTCGTATGGTAAATGGTTGACTTCGATCGGCTTAAAAGTTTATGATATTCTGGCACAGGTCACGGGCGATGACAAACGCAAGATGCTGGAGAAGAAAGAAGCGATGAAATTAGAGCCTTTGCTTCCGAAGAAAATATTAAAAGGTGCTGGGTATTATGCCGAATACCGGACAGACGATGCGCGTTTGACCATTGAGAATATAAAGACTAGTCTTGTTTTCGGGGCACAGGCTGTGAACTATGCTTCCGTGGAAGATTTTATCTATGAGGATGAGAAAGTCGCTGGGGTTAAAGTAAAGGATGGAATATCTGGGGAAGAGTTCAATATTAAGTCAAAATATGTAATCAATGCCGCAGGGCCGTGGGTCGACGAGCTCCGAAGTACGAACAACTCGAAAAAAGGGAAGCAATTGCATTTGACCAAAGGGGTGCATTTGGTGTTTCCTAAAGAAAAGCTACCCATAAAGCAATCAGTATATTTTGATGTTCCCGATGGGCGTATGATGTTCGCCATCCCCCGTGGAAAGGTCACCTACGTCGGTACGACCGATACCAATTTCAACAAGGACAAGGACAATGTGGGTATCGATTTGGCGGATGCCATTTACCTGATTTCAGCGGTCAACAATATGTTTCCAAAGATTAATTTAGAGATGGAAGATATTGTATCCTCTTGGGCCGGATTACGACCTTTAATTCACGAAGAAGGAAAATCGGCCTCTGAGTTATCTCGAAAAGACGAAATCTTTACTTCTGATACTGGCCTGATCAGCATTGCAGGAGGCAAATTGACAGGTTACCGTAAAATGGCCGAACGTGTTGTTGACCGTATCGCCCAAAAAATGGAAGAAGAAGATGACACTAAGCTTAAAGGATGCTATACCGAGAAAATTTCGTTATGCGGCAATGACGACTTCAAGAAATTCAAACATGTCGAAAAGTATATCACCGAGATTTATGAGCGGATTAAAAGTGATGGCTTTACAGAATATGATGCTTGGTTTTTGGTCACGAATTACGGAAAACAGACCGAAAGTATACTAGAAACTTACACATCTTTGAAAGATGCCGATAAGTACGTTCGCCTAGCGAAAGCCGAATTGCACTTTTGTATCGATTATGAAATGGTACAAAATCCGATGGATTTCTTTATACGAAGAACAGGCAGGCTCTATTTTGATATAGATAGCGTCCGTAATTTGATGGGGCCCATTTTGGAAGAGTTCAAAGCTATTTATAAAGTTGATGATGCACAGTTAATTGTCTGGAGGGAATCTTTACAGGCGGTACTGGAAGAGCATTCCAATTTTTCGTTGGAGCGGGTTTGATTTAATTCGTAATTACGACTACGACTCAGTCCAGCTTATCCGTCAACACCTTAAAAACCCGACTGGCATTCCCACCTTCATAAAGAACATGGTAAACAGCATCTATAATCGGAGTTTGTACTTTTTTGGCAAACTTGGTTTTTTGCACAAATGCACTTTTAGCAGCATAATACCCTTCGGCGACCATTTTCATTTCCATTTGGGCACTTTTTACAGTGTAGCCCTTGCCGATCATATTGCCGAACATTCTATTGCGGCTAAAGGTGGAATATCCGGTAACTAATAAATCTCCTAAATAGGCAGAGTTATTAATATTTCGCTTCATTTTATGAACTCGCTTAATATACCGCTTCATTTCGCGAATGGCATTGCTCATCAATACGCTTTGAAAATTATCTCCGTAGCCTAATCCGTGATATATACCTGCCGCTAGGGCATAAATGTTTTTGAGCATGGCGGCATATTCGGTGCCGATGATATCATCTGATATTTTGGTCTTGATATAATCGCTGCTGAGATTCATGGCGACTAATTTTGCCTTTTCTTGGTCAGCACAGGCAATAGTCAAATAAGAGAGGCGCTCAAGGGCAACTTCTTCTGCATGACAAGGCCCTGTAATAACACCGATATTCTCGAAAGGTATGTCATATTTCTCATGAAAATGCTCGCCCACAATCAATCCGGTTTCCGGTACAATACCCTTGATGGCTGAAAAAATGATTCTACCTTTGAGGGATACCGTTACCTTTTGTAATTCCTCCTCTAAAAAAGCAGAAGGAATAGCAAAAATGAGGACATCCGCGGTATTTATGACATCGTTTATGGCGTCAGTCAGATGTAACTGCTCAGTTTGAAACTCTACAGAGGTAAGGTAGTTGGGATTGTGCTTTTCCTTTTTAATATAGGAAACGGCATCAGAATTCCGCATATACCATCCTACTTTGTCCTGATTTTCCGTGAGCATTTTTACGATTGCGGTTGCCCAGCTACCACCTCCTAAAACAGCAAACTTCATTTTGTCCATTCTTCAATTGAATTAGAAAGCAAAACTAAGCAATTCTATAAATGAAACCTTAAATATTGATAATCAGAAATTTATAAATATTGGCACGTGATTGTCTTCCTTCATATGAAATTTAATACCCTAATTATGAAAGCAAAACTACTTTTCTCACTCCTTCTGATAGGAATATAAATGACCTCTTGTTATCACGAGGTCATCATCGAAGATGAATATATCGAGGAATCGGCCTTTAGCACGGATCAAGTTTTGCAAACTTATGATTTGTGGTACGTAGATATCAATACCACTAAGGGCAATGGTGAAGTACCGTTCTTACAGCGTGCTTTTACCATTTCTTTCGATAACGGAAGAGTCTATGCCAACAATAATATTGTCAGAATCGGTAAGAATAGAAATGGTCTCGGCATCGATGTTGGCTGTTGTGGCACCTTAAATGGCGCGGTAGATATCTATCACGACGTTGATGGCCCTTGGCTATTAAACGTTTTTGCCGTCAATGGAAATACAATCGAACTGTATGATCGACGTTCGGATACCTCATACTACTTAAACGGATATCACGTCAACAATTTCGATTATGACTTTGTGTTCTTTGGTAACATTAATTATTTTCTTCAAGAGTACGATGCTTGGGAAAAAACGTTCACAAGTGAAGAGGGCGCTTTGAACGATTTTGACGATGGGAACTTTTTACAGTTCCTTCCAGATTTCTTTCGATCTTCTGTGGATACACCAGGAACATCAACCGTTAATTTGGAATGGAATTATCAGGTGTATGACATAGAAAACGATGAAACGCTTAAAACTTTAACACTTGCCTACGATCCCATGGGCAATGATTACTTTGAACTCTACGTTATTAATGACAGTACTATCGAACTTTACCACCCCAGTAGTAAAACGGTATACGAGTTTAGAGGAAGGGGTTATCAAGAATACTTGAAAACAGGTAAAGGCTCAGTAGCTAAAAAGAGAAAAAAGACTTCGAATCCCACGATAAAAATAAATAGAAGTCGAAAAAAATAAAATAAGAGGCTGTCACCCTGAGGTTAGTTGAAGGGCGAAGTAAACGATTTTTTGGTTGGTTATTTAGTTAGAGACCGCCCCAGTTCGAAAAAGCTGGGGCGGTTTTGTTTAATAAAATGGGTGTAGCTTTTGTTATTGGCTCTTGTTTTGTCGAGTAATCTCAAAATGTTCCAATTTGATATCATCCAATCCCTTATTATCAAAAGGATATTCTAGATGGTCTTGAACGTTATATAGTGATATGAGAATAAATTCCGTAAGAACAACAACAAAGTAAACGGCTATATGATTATAATTTTCTCCGATATTGAAAATAATGGTCGGCGCGTATATTAATGGGAAAATATAAATAAAGACCCTGCAATAAGCTTTAAGGCTAAGGGGAGTCCTATGAACTTTTATGGCGTTTAAATTATCTATGGCCTCATGTAAATCGTTCATGTATCGAAAAACCTTATCCTTTAAATTCTTGGATATTACTCCGTTTTTCGAAAGAATAAATCCGTAGATTTTATCGATTTCTTCGTCTAGGTCTTTAATGTGTCCTCCGTTGTTTCGCAAATGCAATAACGTTTTTTCTCCAATGGTCTCCAAAACGTTTTTCAAGTTGTTTTTTTCAGATTCCTGTAAACTACTTGTAGTTACGAAATAGTAAATGGTTTTCATCGCACTTCTATATTGACTCAGGTGCTCAAGTGCTTTCTCTCTTCTTTTAAAAGACCCTCTTATGGTAAAGACCAATGGGAAAATGATTGCAATGCTCAAAAGGGTCAGGTCGACATTGAAATAAATTTGGTAGTAGTAACAAGTAAAAACAGTCACCAATGAGATGGCGATTACAAGCAATGTTCTGTAATTAATGGTGACGAGGTAGAGCTTAATAACTTTATTTTTAATACATTACTATCTAAAGTTAAACGATTATGAGCAATAAACAAACAATTGCCGGACTCCTTATTTTTTATTTGTTAAGTATTGCTCCCGGTTTTGCTCAGAAAGCTAGTAAGAGCAAGAAATTGGATAAAGTTTCGAAATTGTTTTTGACCGATAGCGCTTTGCCCATAAAAATGAGCTATTCTTTTAAGGAGCTAAGAAAAAACACCAATGATAGTACATATCTAAACATTGACCTAACCTATCAACAGGCTTTGGGCGATTGGCAAAGTATTCCTGTAAGGGTGCGCTCCCGTGGTAATTTTAGACTTAAAACATGTTATTTTGCCCCAATAAAAATGAGAATAAAGAAGGCTAATGCAAAAGGCACTTTGTTTAAGGGCAATAAAGAATTAAAATTGGTATTACCTTGTCTATTGGAGAAAGATGCGGACGATAATGTAGTCAAGGAATTGATTGCATATAAGTTATATGAGTTAGCCTCTCCCTATCATCTTAAAACGAGGCTTGTGGATATTGCCTTATCCGAACTCAAAGGGAAGAAAATAAAAGAACATCAAGTCAAAGGGTTTTTTATTGAAGATATCGACGAATTGGCGGATAGGTTTGGAGGGGACGTATTAAAAAGGAACGTGCACCCCATGCAACAGGAAGCTTTGAGTTCTATCCGTAATGATTTTTTTCAGTTTATGATTGGCAATACAGATTATTCTACTGGTTACCAACATAATCAAAAGTTGTTGTTTCTAAACAAGAATTCCGTTCCCGTACCTTATGATTTTGATATGTCCGGCCTTTGCAATACAAGTTATGCTGTTGTTTCCCAAATCAAAGACCACGAGTTGCCTATTTCTAAGGTTACCCAGAGGCTGTATCGCGGATTTAAAAGAGGCGATGCCCTTATGTACCAAGTAAAAAACGAGTTTTTGGAGAATCAAGAAAAAATGCTGAGCATTGTTGATGCTCACGAAACCTATTTCAAAAACCCTAAGGAATTTGTCAAGTGTAAGAAGTATATTCAAGAATTTTTTGATGTTCTTGCTGATAACGCCAGATTTCAGAAAGACATAATGAGTTTGGCACGGATAAAATGACCTACCCTATTGTACCCCTATTTTTGCATAATCTGATTTTAAAAAATCAGGAAATAGATTATGTTGGTTGGTCTTGAATAGGGTAATACATTTTTCATCTAAGGCATTATCCCAAGATAGAAAAAGAAAAGTATTGAACATATCTTTAAGATCATTTTTAAATAATAGGAGGCCCTAGTTTCTTTTTAAAGGTAGACGGGTTCTCCGAGGTTACTTTTTTGAAAGTACGATTAAAGTACGATAAGCTCCCAAAGCCAGATTCGTAACAAGTTTCACCCACATTTTTACCCATTAAGAGCAATCGTTTTGCCTGACTGACTCGGTATTGGTTTAGGAAACCAATGAAAGTGTTGCCCGTTGCCTTTTTAAAATACCGGCAGAAAGCTTCCTTTCCAAGATTACAAATTGAGGCTGCGTCCTCCACAGCAATCTTTTGCTGATAATTCTCATCAATGTATGTGTAAACCTTACGTAACCGGTCCTGTTGTTTTTTATTGTACTTATTGAGAACGGGGGCATCATGGAGTAAAACGAACTCTGTACTAACGGATAAGATTTCGAAAATATGCAATACCTGTAATAACTCTTGAAATGGCGAAAGGCCGTATAATTTTTTTAACCGGGCGCCGATTTCTGTTTTTGTATCTCCAAAAAATGCAATACCGTGCTGTGAACGCTCTAGTAATCGAACGATTTTGGAAAGTTCGGGAATTTCACTAAAAAATGTATTCTTAATGGTAGAATTGACATGAAGCACTTCCTTTTTATAATCCGTCTGAACACCATAGTCAAAGTTGAGATGGGGAATATTGGAACCGATGAGAACAAGGTCACTTTCTTCATAGTCAGAAATGTGGTCGCCCACGTGGCGTGTGCCATTCGCACCTTCGATATAGACCAGTTCATATTCGGGATGAAAATGCCAAAAGAACAGATCGTTTAGCTTCGGGTTATGTAGCAGTCGAAACGAACTTTCGGCATCGGGACTAATGTTCTCCAACTGGATTTTCATAGCTTAATTTAACTAAATTGCTTTAAAAAGTCTATAATATTTATCAATATTATTCAAATAATGGTCAATATCAAGGTTGAAAACGCATCTGCATATATCTAGTTTTACTTCATCAATGTAAAGGAAAACGTAAATCGTCATATCATGCAACAAACCAATAAAAATATCGAAATGGCCAATAAGGCCCATGAGGAAATCCCTGGAAACCCATCTACCGCTACCAGCAGCAAAATCAGATTAAACGACCGTTCAAACGGGAAGGCCTTGCACGTTTTAAGTGAAGCCGATTGGGATTTTTGGATGCATAACGGCTATATCGTCATCAAAAACGCCATTTCAAAAGAGCAGGCAAAAGTGACTGCGGATTTTATTTGGGAATTCGATGAAAAAGACCCCGATGATTCTACGACATGGTACGCCCCACCAAGGGCCGAAATGAAGATGAAAGAGTTGACCGGTACCGGAATGGTAGAAGTCTACAATAACCAATACCTATGGAACAACCGCCAAATGCAACGTGTTTATGATGCCTTTGTTGATGTATGGGGCACCGAAAAGCTATGGGTAACCATCGACCGGGCAAATTTGAACTTTCCGTTACCACCTGGTGTAGACAAAAAGGGATTCATCCATTGGGACTATGACCCAGAAACCTGCCCACAAAATGTACAAGGGGTTTTAGCACTCGCCGACCAGACGGATGAAAACATGGGCGGCTTTCAATGCATTCCATGGTTGTATCGAAATTATGATACTTGGAAATTGACCCAGCCTGAAAACCGCGACCGATTTCAACCTAATATTTCTGACTTAGGGAATAAAATCGTAAAAGTAAAAATGGATGCTGGTGACCTACTCATATTCAATAGCACCGAACCGCATGGCATTCGCCCCAACAAATCGGAGGAGAAAATCCGTATCGCACAATACATCTCTATGATGCCCGCTGAAGAGGATAACGAAGAACTACGAAACTGGCGTATTAATTCTTGGAAGCAGCGCATTGCACCAGAAGGTTATGCCTTCCCGGGAGATCCTCGAAACTGGGAGCAAACTAAATATCAAACCGCTGATTTGACTACGTTGGGGGAGAAGTTGTTAGGGCTTCGTGATTGGTAATTGCATTTAGCCTTCATAACTAGGCTAATAGGGTATTTTGACCTATTTTTGCCCGCTTAAAATCTTGATAGCGTGAAGAAGTACCTGAATTTATTCGATTTTAAGCAAAAGGTAGATTATAAGACCGAAATTCTTTCGGGCCTGACTGTCGCCTTGGCCTTGGTGCCCGAAGCTATCGCCTTTGCCTTGATTCCCGGGTTTTCTCCCTTAACAGGATTATATGCCGCCTTTATCTTATGTTTGATAACTGCTATTTTAGGAGGCCGTCCAGGAATGATTTCAGGTGCCACTGGAGCCGTGGCGGTAATTTTCGTAGGATTGATTTTGGAGCTAAAACGTAATTTTCCCGGTATCGAACCTGAAACGATTCTAAATTATGTTTTTGCTACAGTGGTAATGGCAGGAGTTCTTCAGATTTTAGCGGGCGTATTACGGTTGGGTAAATTCATCCGTCTAGTACCACATCCGGTTATGTTCGGTTTTGTAAATGGACTCGCAATCATCATTTTTATGGCGCAGTTTCCTAATTTTTATGAAAAGGGAACTGATAGTTTATTGCCAATAACTCCTTTTTTAATGATGTTGGGGCTTACCCTTCTGACGATGTTGATTATTTGGGGCTTGCCAAAATTAACGAAGGCGATACCATCTTCACTCGTAGCCATTGTAATCGTTTCCGCTATTGTAATTGGCTTTGGTATCGATACGTTGACCGTGGCAGGTACCATGGGAGAGGGTGAGAGTATCAAAGGTGGATTCCCTCCTTTGTCCATTCCTCAAATTCCGTTTACACTAGAAACCTTTAAGATTATTTTCCCTTATGCGGCGATTGTTGCGGGCGTCGGATTAATAGAAAGTCTCCTGACCTTGAACATTATCGATGAGATTACCGAGACTCGTGGTAGCGGTAATCGAGAATGTGTCGCCCAAGGAACCGCAAACATTTTTTCCGGTTTTCTTTCGGGCATGGGTGGCTGTGCTATGATTGGGCAAAGTTTGATCAATACGTCTTCAGGTGCCCGTGCGAGACTATCGGGTATAACCGCTGCAGTAATGCTACTCGTTTTTATTATGTTCGGTTCGAGTCTAATCGAACGCTTGCCTATGGCTGCTTTGGTCGGACTGATGTTTATGGTTGCCATCGGAACTTTTGAATGGGCCAGTTTCAAGACCTTCCGAAAAATGCCGAATTCTGATGTCATCGTAATGGTCTTGGTTACCTTAATCACTGCCATCACCCATAATTTAGCGGTAGCTGTACTACTCGGAGTCATAATCTCTGCTTTAGCCTATTCTTGGGAAAACGCAAAACGTATACGTGCGCGAAAGTATGTTGACGATAAGGGGGTAAAGCACTATGAAATTTATGGGCCTTTGTTCTTCGGTTCTACCTCATTGTTTTCGGAAAAGTTCGATGTACCTAGCGACCCCGATGAGGTTATCATCGATTTTCAAGAGAGCCGGGTCGCCGATATGTCAGGTATCGAAGCCTTGAACAAAATTACGGAGCGCTATAAGAAAGCGGGAAAGAAAGTCCACTTAAGGCATTTGAGCAAAGATTGTATACAACTTCTTGAAAATGCTGAGGAAATTATCGATGTCAATGTCTTGGAAGATCCGACCTATAAAGTGGCTGTGGATAAACCGAAAAAGAAAGTTGATGTTGAAGGTAAAAACCCTTATAATCTTTGGGGTTTATAGTACTATTGAACCTATTTTTTTTTAGAATCGCCATAGCCTCCTGCCCATCCGAACCAATATTTTCGGCCAATTTTTTTACGTGTTTCCTGGAAATTCTTTTTCATAGTTTTTTTGTCTTTAAAAATTAGTACGCCGTCTTTCATGACCGATTGATTTAGCAAGGTTCATTTAGCATAAAGACGAACAACTATTAAAAAAATGGACAAATTTTTGTTAAATATTAACCAAGCGCTAATAAAATAGGCGCTTCAATGTTCCCTGTATCGAATGCTCGTATCGAATTAATGCATCTTTTTCTTTTTTCATCTGCTCTAACCATATTGGAATGGTTCCACGTAAAAATTTCATCTGGTGGATATGTGTTGTTTTCTATCCAAAAAACAGTATCGTCCAAAACTATTTTTAATTCGATTCCGGTTTGGTCCCAGGGTAGATCAATGTTTTTCTCTGATTTTCTGAATTTTTCGGCCCAGTTCCAAAGTTCCATAGCATTTTATTATGCAGTGTCTTGATAAATACTTCGGTCAATATGCGGTCTTTTTTGGTTTCTTTTAGAGCGACTTTCTCATTTCACGTTTTATCTCTATGGCGATGGCTTCAATGGCTTTTTTTATATAGTCGGTACTATTTCCCTGGCCTTCCAATTGCATGTTCTAATGATATGCATAAGAATAGCGGCACTATGTTCAAAAAAATAAAAATGTTTGGTAAAAACTCCAAAGATCTGGCTATAATTAAAAACTTACTGCGATGGCCAAATGGCTTGGCTAACTCTGAACGGTACGAGCAGAAAGATGCTCGCGCTAGCAGTGATACAGTTCTAATTTTGAATTTTTATATATTTTTTGTTCCTTCCCATCAATTCGATATATCTTAGTGGTTGCAATGGCTTAGTTCTTAACAATTTGGTTCACCTTGCGTGTTCCTTAAAACAATTCTGTTTGAGAGTGATTAATACTTACAGATAGATTGGTAAAAGTTCAAGAACACACGATAGAAGGGATTTATTTGGCGATTGTTTTACCATTACCAAATGTTTTTTAGCGCTAAACCATGACCAAAAGGAATAAAATAGAGAATCGAGGGGGAGTAATTATTATAGTCATTATCGGCTTGCTTGCCATTATGAAGGTAATTAACAGTAATCTCGAAGAGGAGATTGCTAATGCCAATTTGAAGCATCTGAGCTACTCTAGTTGGTATAGTGCTAAAAGTATTAAACAAGTATTGAAAGAAAATCAGCGTGATTTGCTTACATCGCTGCTTCATATTGGTGCAATAAAAGAAGAAAGTTTGCCCGAGCTAAATACTAGAATTGATGTAACCAATAATTTGATTTTAAAGTACGAAGAAGAGAAAACTGAAATCTTATTGGGTTCTGCTAATATTCCGCGTTCAAGTTGGTCACAAGATTTGGATGGAGAGATGGGGAAAATAATTGGATTAAGGAAATGGCAAGAAATCTCAACAAACTACTCTTATTTGGTGTCTAAAATTGATATTGGAACCCTCTTCTTGCAGATAAGTATCGTTTTTGGAGTATTGGGCCTAGTGATAAACGATAATCTCAAGCTACAACAGGTTTTTACTGGGCTGATGATTGCAACCGGAATTATCGGAATGGTAGTATGCTTCTATTTTTATGCATTTTTCTTGGTATGATTTCCTGGGATGTGAATCCATGCTACGTAAAGTCATAGTACACAAACAAAAAGTACCTTAATCCATTTAAATCAAACGGAGAAAGGCACTTATACTATAAGTCTGAAGTATAATTTAAAGGGTACGCAGATACTCGGCGACGGCCCTTGTATCCTCTTCTGATAAATTTTGGTTCAACATGATGGCGTTATTATATTCTTTTAGCAATGCTTTGGCGATAGGGTCTTCTTTAAGCATACCATCGGGGTTGCTGATCATGTTCATGACCCATGCCGGATTTCTTCGATCATAAACGCCTTTTAGGGCAGGGCCGATTAATCTTTGTTCGGCCATATGACAGGCTGTACAGATGGCCTTGAATTTGGCCTCACCCGCAGTTGCCATTTCAGCGTTGACTTCGCCATCAAAAGAGATGTCCTTAAAAGGTCCTACACCTTCATTGTCCATATCGACGGGTACGCCCTCTGATTTGGCTTCGACCGCTTTCTTTTCGGTCTTGGTGCGGTTCATTTCAAAACCTTCTTTCTTTTCTTCCTTTTTTTCTTCGCCGCAGCTGATCATTAATCCACCTAAAGCAAATACAACAATTAATCTTTTCATTTTATGTTGAAGTTTTGTGCTGTCCCGAAAAAAAATCCGAGATTTCAGCAGCTATTAGTTTCTGGCACTAAGATAAGGAATAGCAAAATCTAAACCATGTCTTCCAAAAATTTTATTGCTCTTTTTTCGGAATAATACGCATTTCCCCAATCAAAGAACCCAACATGACCGCCGAATTTCGGGGTTTCTAAATGAACATTTTCGTTCGCCTCGGCTTCTCGATAGGGATAGCATTCTTTTCCCAAAAAAGAGTCGTTTGTCGCATTGATAATCAGGCTGGGCACTTTAATATTTGGCAAAAACTGTCTGCAGCTACAGTGTTCGTAATAGTCAAGGGCATTTTTAAAACCGTGGGCCCGACTGGTGTATATGTCATCAAAATCTTTGAGCGTTTTTATATTTTCAATATTCTTCTTGGAAATCTTATCGGGAAATAATGGTAGTTTTAATACTAGCTTTGCCACCAAATGTTTGCGGAACCGTTGGGCGTAGGGTAGGTTTTTTGTTTTCAAGAGCTGCCTCAAGGAACTATAAAGGTCACACGGTACGGAAACGCCAATTGCGGCCTTGACCTCTTTGGGAATTTCTCGCTCTTCACCAAGATACTTCATAGCCATATTACCACCTAAACTGATGCCCTTGATATAAATTTTCGAATAGTGTTTGGTCTTGACAATATGTTGTACTACCGCATCTAGATCTTCCGTAGCCCCTGAATGGTATGATCGAAACAATCGATTCGTCTCGCCACTACAGCCCCGAAAATTTACTGCGCAGGCGTCTGTGCCGGCTTTGTTGAAGGCTTTGGCGGCCCCTGTAATATAAGGGCGTTGGGCATTGCCCTCTAGTCCATGTAATAGAATGACCACCTTATGAGATTTAGATTTTGCAAAACTCCAATCTAAATCCATAAAATCGCCATCGGGCAGTTCGAGCCGTTCACGTTTTTGCCCAAGCCCATCGATTCTTCTGAAAAGTCCGGAATAGATTGTAGATAAATGCCCGTTTCTAAAATGCAGAGGAGGTCGATAATCTGAGGAAAGAAGCGGCATTAGTAAAGTATATTGTCTTTCGGAGCGACTGGTTCGGGAAGGTCTTTTTCATCTAACATATCGCGCAGATCGATTTCTATTGTTCGACACAAAGCCGTCATGGGAACGTCGTTGATACGGCCTTCGAAAGGGTCTTCACTATTATCGCCTATGCTTTCCATTGTGGCGAAAATCCAAGAGATCAAGACCGAGAACGGAATCATTAAAAATATATACCAGTTGGCCATTTCATTTGGTACCGATGCGGCGTCATCTTCAAAAACATCCAATAATCCGAAGGGAAGAAGTAGAACAAATATCCACGTAAACACTTTTGAAAAGTAGCCATATTGCCTCGGGAAAGGTGTATTCTTTATCCGTTCGCATTTACCCTGAAGATTATAAAATTCCTCTAAACAAGATTGTAACTGGTCTTCATGAAAGCCATCTATAATGTGCTTTTGCCTCAGTTCGGATACATCACGTGCCTGGTTTTTGACCAAATGCGTAGCCGGATTGACCCTTTTTTTCAAGTCGCTGAACTCACGCATGCTGACATAGTTATAGGCCTCGTTGCATGAAATGTTGCGCTCGTCATGCTTGTCGAAAACTTTTTCGACCATTCGGTTTTCTTTGAGGGCCCAAGATTTGGGTTGGCGCAATTGCACGCGAAGGGCATTGATCCAAGCAATATGACGATGTATCATCTGTGTGTGCATCTTTTTGTCGTATTCGGGGTCATCCGACTTTACAAAGCTTAATACATGAATCGCCCAAGTGCGGCTGTAGTTAACGATACCGCCCCAAATCTTGCGACCTTCCCAAAAACGGTCGTAGCTCTGACTATTCTTAAAACCGATGTAAAATGCCACTGCAATACCAATTACGCTCAAGGGCTGAAAAGGAACATCGATAAAGGTCCATCCCAAGAAGTGATAGAGGCAAAAGATTCCGGCGGCATACAGTGTAAAGAAAATCAAGTTTTTCCATGCATAGCGGAGAATGAGTCCCCAGCCGATATTACGTTTGATGTACATTTTTAAAATTGATTTAGGAATGAAATCCGTAAGGTTAAATGCCCTGAATTAAGAGCATAATATTCCCCCTTTGGGGGTTAGTTGGCTTTTACTTCGGGTACGTTTCCAAAACCTTAGCCTGTTCCTCAATAGCAGCCTTAAATTCCGATTTTAAGTTATCGACCAACTCGGCAACGGGAAGCGAATTATTGATCATCGTCGATCCTTGACCTGCCGACCAAATGGTCTTCCAAGCTTTGGCCTCTGTATCCAATTCTTTTCCAAAATCGATTTTGGTATTTTTTTTCAGGTCTTCTTCGGTGAGCCCCGCCGCTTTTAAACTGGCACCCAAGAAATTTGCATGCACACCCGATATGGCAGCAGTATAAACCACATCACTAGCTCCTGCATCAATTATCATTTTTTTGTATTCATCTGGAGCTTTGCCTTCATCGGTATTGATAAAACGGGTACCCATATACGCCAGATCAGCTCCCATTTGTAGAGCAGAGGCAATATCACGTCCCGTACTGATACATCCCGAAAGGATAATTGTTTTATGAAAGAATTTTTTGATTTCGGCCACCAAGCTCATCGGATTGATAGTGCCTGCATGCCCGCCCGCTCCCGCAGCAACTAGAATGAGGCCATCTACACCGGCTTCTTGTGCCTTTTCGGCATGGCGTTTTTTGACAATATCGTGAAAAACTAGTCCGCCATAGCCGTGAATGGCATTGACCACCATGGAAACCGCACCCAGTGAGGTGATAATAATCGGCACCTTATGTTTTACGCAGAGTTTGATATCGGCTTCCAATCTAGGATTTGTTTGATGCACAATAAGGTTGACCCCAAACGGGGCCGGTTTTTTGCCAGTTTCCTTTTCAAATTTTTCTAGGTCCAACTTGATTTCGATGAGCCATTCTTCAAAACCTTCACTAGTGCGTTGGTTCAAGGCCGGAAAAGTACCTACGATTCCATTTTTACAGCATTCAAGAACCAGTTTTGGGCCTGAAATTAAAAACATTGGGGCCGCTATAGCGGGTAGGGAAAGGTCTTCGATAAATGCGGGCCTTGATGACATAAGATGTGTTCTTTGGAATGAAGTACAAATATAGATTTTTATACTAAAGTGTATTATTGTGAAATACAATTGTATGCTAACGAACTCATAAAGTTGAATTGAAAGGCTCACATTTTGGGTATCTTGTAATAGCGATAGGTATAATTGAAACTCCCAACTATGCAAAAAAGAAGAACATTTATAAACAAAACAGGGCTTTTGCTTAGCGGAATAAGCATCATTCCTCAGTACGCATTCAAACCTAATTTTCAAAAGAAAAAATTAAGTGTTTGCCTTGTAGGCTTGGGCAATTATAGCGAGAATTTATTGGCTCCGGCATTACAATTAACGGAGCATTGTGAGCTTCGGGGCATTGTTACGGGTAGCCCGGAAAAGATTCCTTTATGGCAGAAGAGATATGGTCTTGCTGACAAGAATGTCTATAATTATGATACCATTGGTGCCATAGCAAACAATCCTGATATCGATGTTATTTATATTGTACTTCCCACGGGATTACATTCCATATACGCGGTAAAAGCAGCCAATACAGGAAAGCATGTATGGTGCGAAAAGCCCATGGCAAAAACCGCTGTTGAATGTCTAGCTATTATCGATGCTTGTACTAAAAACAAGGTCAAACTTTCCATTGGGTATCGTATGCAACATGAACCGAATACCCAAAAGGTTATCCGGTGGTCAAAAACGAAACCTTTCGGGGCAATCGAAAAAGTAAGGGCTGAAATAGGTTGGAATATTACCAAGCCGCCGGATACCTGGCGTATGGATGCAGAATTGGGCGGCGGCCTTATCTACGACGTTGGCGTTTACTGTATCAATGCGATGCGATATACTACAGGCCTGGAACCAGTTTCAGTTACCGCACGCCATGAGAATACCCGGCCGGAAGTGTATAAAGAAGTGCCTGAGACCAGTATTTTTAAACTCGATTTCCCATCGGGAATTATGGCAAGCGGTAAGACCACTGCTGCAGAAAATGTAAATATTCTACGTGCCGATTGTACAAAAGGTTGGCATGAACTTAGTCCATTTCAATCCTATAGGGGCGTTAAGGGCAAAGCAAGCGATGGCACGCTGTTGAATTCTTATATTGAAAACCAACAGGCCCGCCAGATGGATGATGATGCCTTGGCTATTTTAGAGAATAGATCTCTAATGGTCCCGGGCGAAGAGGGTATTAAGGATGTTAGAATTGTAGAGGCTATAAATAAGTCGGCCGAAACGGGAAAGATGGTTAAATTATCTTGAAAGACCATAGAATTATTTCTGGTGTCCTAACTGCATAAAGTCTTGATTCTAGAAAGAAGGGGCTTTTGTCTTTTCGACAAAAAATGACTTTATACATATTGTCATCTAATCCCGAATTGTAGGAAGTCTTTTATCTTTCCGCTTAAACGTTATGTCATGTACCTAAAAGAATTTGAAGTTCGGTGGTCTTTAAATAAACATATGTATTACTTCAAGGAAGTTTTTCCTGAAGATCTGTCAAAGTTTCTTTGGGAGTGAGGGGAGTGATGGAAGACGGCAATTTTTTCGAATCCCATCACAACTTCTATGATGCAAAGGGAAAAAATGTGGCCCATTGCGAGATGATGGGCGCATGGATCATTCTAAAAACTCGAAATCTTGTAAGTTTGCCGGAAGATTTGCTAACCAATTTCAATACCGTCGACAAACCAGAAGGTTTTAAAATACTTACCAAAGAGGATACGCGAAAGTTTGCGAAGGCGCCCAATGATTTGGAGATATCTTGATCCCTAAACGCACACTGTAAAATCAGTACACCAAATCTTTCCATTCGACACTCGGGGCCCAATACTTTTCAATGTGGTCGATGACCAGCTCTGTTCCTGATTTATGCGAAACGTTTGGCGGCATTTTGGGGTTGTACATCGCGTCGGTCAAATCACTTGCTAGCACAACGTTACGACCAAGTTTTACTTGACCCCGAATCCCGAAGGTTCGGCCTAGAACACACATGTTTGTGTGCACCCCACAAAGCACAATATTATCAATGCCCTTCTTTTCAAAATAATTGTACATTTCTTGACCATCATCGGAAATTAAATCCTCTTCCAAGATTTCGATAGTTTTAATCTGACGTGTCCAAACCTTGGTAGGCTCATTCCCGGGCGAATCACATCCCTCGTCCGAATCGTCTATAGGTAACTTGGGCTCCCGAGTAGGATCTGGGTCGAACCAATAGGTTAGAGGTATCGGGGGTTCACTATGGGTTTGGGAGGATGCCTTTTTGCGAGAGGGATGATTTTCGTAAAAATCCATAGTATCACTAGGGGCGTGAACTATGGTAACCCCTTTGTCTCGGGCCAATTGTATCATCTTGTTTATTTTAGGAGCCATTTTTGCGACCCGCACCGTAGCACTATCACACCAGTGCTTGTCCCACATATCACAAATAATAATGGCCGTTTTTTTTGGGTTCCATGTCTGGTCATTAACTTCTTTCTTCCAACCATTTCCGTCCTTTATAGATCTTCTACTTTCAAATGTTAGAAGTTCTTGGGCTGTTTCTTTTTTACTTATTTTCCCTTCAATGCCAGACTTTTCTTTACAGCCACCAAAAAGAAAAAACAATAGGGATAAGCTTAAAAAAAGATGGAATACCCATTGAAAATTTCCGGTTCTAATTTTTAATCTTTTCAGTTTCATTTGCGCCGAATTTTCACTTTATTAAATATAGCCTTATTAGGCTAGATGCAAGCTATACATTTTAGGACTATAAAGATTTTTGGAAAAAATCCATATATTTGGTTAAATTCCATAAAAATGAAACGTTCTGGTACGGCGGATTTGTTGTTACATGGTGGCGCTGTGCCACCGTGGCTTTTCAACCGTATGAAGCGGTTAGCCTTGCCTATAGTCGAGGCTATTATCGAACATAAGGGAAAAGAGGATTTTTTGGAACGCTTATCAGACCCATTTTGGTTTCAGAGCTTTGGCTCCGTAATTGGAATGGACTGGAATTCTTCAGGAGTTACGACTACTGTATTAAATGTTCTGAAACAATCGATTAATCCCGTTTCAAAGCAATTGGGACTTTACGTTTGCGGTGGAAAAGGAAAAAGTTCAATGCGAACACCCCAAGAACTTGTTGAAGTAGGATATAAAACCGGATTAGATGGCAATCACCTAGTTAAATGTAGCAAGTTGAGCGCCAAGGTTGATAATACCGCCCTTCAGGATGGTTTCAACCTTTATATCCATAGTTTTATTGTTAGCGATACGGGCAAATGGTCGGTTATTCAACAAGGTATGCACAACTCGAACGGAATGGCACGTCGCTACCATTGGCATTCTGAAAACCTGAAATCATTTGTAGAAGAACCACATACCGCTGTTTGTGGTAAAAATCAAGGAAATATCTTGAACTTGATCCACAAAGATGCGTTACCCACCAAGCAAGGAATTCTTGAAATCGCAAAAGAACATCCTGACAAAATTTTAAAAGAGCTACCTCATCTACTCGTTCCGGTATATCATCACATCAAACCCAAGGATGTCGATATGAAACGCTTAGGCAGCATCTTGTGGTTGGCTCAAGAAAGCGAAACCCAAAAGTTCGAAGATTTACTATTGCTAAAAGGGCTTGGCCCAAGAACGCTGCAATCCTTGACTTTGGTTAGTGAAATCATACATGGCACTCCTTCCCGGTTTTCTGATCCAGCGCGTTTTGCCTTTGCGCACGGGGGAAAAGATGCTACGCCTTTTCCTGTTCCGACAAAGGTTTACGATGAAACCATCGGTGCTTTACGCCATGCGGTCGACCGAGCTAAGATTGGAAATGCCGACAAACTCAAGGCGGTACAAAAGTTGACTGATTTGGCCCAAAAGGCAGAAAAAGGTTTTACGCCCAACACCAATTTCCAAGCTTTGGTCAAAAAAGAAAATGGGGAATCTCACAAATACGGTGGACGAAGTATTTATGGTTTTGCCCAACCTCGAGATAATAGACAGCTCGATTTGTTCGATGATAGTATTTAAGTACAAGAGAAGACCTTAGGCAGAAGCCGGTTTAGGTTTTTTACTGGATAAATAGACGCCTAACAGCACCAAACAAGCCGCTAAGATCTTAATTGTGGTCAGCGTGTCTTGACCTGTAGCCACAGCATATAGAATTCCTAAAAGGGGTTGCACATAAAGAAATGTGCTCAGAGTAGAGGCTTTCAATTGGGTAAGGGCAAATATGTTGAAGAGATACGTACAGAAAGTGGTGCCCACGACTACGAAGATAATCCCCCAAATGGCTTCAAAAGGAAGGTTGGCAAAGTCTACCTGCATGAATTCAACATACCCAAAAGGCAAACAAATAAAGATACCGAGGGTAAAGAGCCATTTCATGAATGTAAATGGATGGTATTTAACAAGTAAAGGCTTCACCGTGATAAGGTACGTTCCGTAGAAAACCGAATTCATCAAGATCAAGAAATTACCTAACGGAATATTAGGTGCATCTTGTCTGATTTCAGTTCCGAAAAGAATAAGCCCCAAGGCCCCAATTAGTCCGATGGTTATGCCTAAAATTTTACGTTCTGAAATTTTTTCCTTGATCAAAACAGCTGAAAGTATCAAAACGATAATGGGGGTCGTGGTAACCAAGACCGAGCTGTTTATCGGCGTCGAAAGGGCCAATCCTTTAAAGAAAACTAGCATATTGATGCTCATGCCCAAGATGGCACAAACCAACATACGCCGATAGTCTTTTATTTCGATTGTTTCTTTGGGGCCGAAAATCGAAATGATCCAAAAAAGCAATGCGGCACCTATGACCCTGAACATGATAAACCCGAAAGGTTGTACATAATGGGGCATCACCCCTTTTGCAATGGTGTGGTTCAGCCCATAGATGGTAGTGGCGCCAATGGCCGCCAATATGGCCAGCGTTCGCTTGCTCAAGCGTGTAATGCTAATTTGGCGGCCTCGACCACATTTTTACTATTCCCGACAAATATTTGGTCGTTAACCAATACCACGGGACGTTTTAAAAACGTATAATGTTCTAAGATAAGGTTTTTGTAATCCGTTTCTGAAAGTTGCTTTTCATGCAGCCCCTTTTGGCGGTATAGACGTGCTCGTTTGCTGAATAGGGCTTCGTAGTTTCCGGCTAGTCTTTGCATTTCTTCGACCTGTTCTTCGGTCATGGCTTCCGTTTTAATATCTTGTAACGGCACGCCATCCAAAGGTTGTAGTTCTTTTAGTATGCGTTGGCAGGTATCGCAGGTGCTGAGGTGATAGATTTTTTTCATTTAGATTTTTTTTATTTCCCGGCCGCCAAATAAGGCGGGTGCATAGGGAAGGAACCTGTCAATTAGGTACATTAATTACATTGCAAAGAAACCCATTTCCACTCAATTGTACTATTTTTGGTATTCACATTAAAATAGGTGCCCTTTGGAAAAGCTCTTTGATATCACCCTTCAAAATCGAAAAATACTCTATAAGTTTTTAAAGAATACGCCGAAGGAACATCTCTTAAAAATTCCTGAAGGCTATCGCAACAATATCTGGTGGAACATCGCCCACGTGGTCGTTACCCAACAATTGTTGGTATACAAGTTTAGCGGCTTGCAAATTCGTATTCCCCAAGAATTCGTCAATACATTTAAAAAAGGAACGGTACCAGATGGCGCGGCTACTGATGCCGAAATCAAAATGATAAGTGACTTTTTGTTCTCGACCGTGGAGTGGATGAAGGAAGACTACCAAAACGGATTGTTCCAGAACTTTAACGAATATACCACCAGTGCGAACGTAACCCTAAAAAATGTTGATGATGCCATTGCTTTCAACGTTTTTCATGAAGGGTTGCATTTAGGGGCGATTCTCTCGCTTCAAAAAGTGCTGTTGAAGTAACTAAGACTTTGTCTTACTGACCAAATATGGTTCGACGTCTTTAAAAGGCAGCGTCAAGACAATAGGCCCATCTGCATAGGAAGCCACTTCGTAAGGATTGTATAGTAGTTTTATGCCTTCCTCGGTAAATCCAATATTTTCAGGCAGGTAAAAAGAGTCTTTTTCGAACATAAACCCAGTGCTGTTAATGGGTTCTTCTAAAGGGATATCCTCTTGATTTCTGAACTTACGCTCCGCAAATTCTTGAAAATCCTCACGATCCTGAAAAAGCTGCCAGTTTTCAAGTTCCTTTCCTTTGATTTTATCAAAATTCAGAAAACGTCTTGAGGTATAACCATGGGCGCCGCCTGTAAAAAGATAAGAGTTTAGTTCTATTGTTAGTAAAACAGGGTCTTCGTAGGTGATTTTGCCTTCTATTTTCGCTTCCCATGCGGTCGCTTCCTCCGGGTATAGTTTTTTAAGTTCCCAATAACCATCGCTAAACGACTTTACAGCATCTTTGATCGATGAAGCTTGATCATCTTCATCGTAGTTTAAAATTTCTATTATTTCTTCTTTTAACGCAGTATTGATGGTTGTCGCTGCCTTTGAATTCTCCAAAGCATTTGGGATATGAATTGTGACCTCTGGGCATTGGGAGCAACGAGTTTCATCTAAATCTAGCGGCTCAAAGGTTAGTTTCTTTGCCTTCTGGCAACCAATGAGCATTAAAAAAAGTACAATGTAGGTTACAGAGGTTTTCATGCTGGTCTTAAAAAGAATACGTTAGGGAGCGTATTATTTACTTTCAAAGATAACGATACATTTGTAGGATTAATTATACGAACTCATTTTAATTTGTGGTTTGGAACCGAAAGTATCAGCTTTTGAGCCCAGATAATGTCGTTCTTTAAAAGCATAACAGAGGAGCTACGACTTTTATTAATGAGGAAAGATGGGCGAAAAACCAGCCTGCCGGCTGGCACGTATTATATTTGTAGCTGCCTACTAGTAGGCAGGAAAGAAAAAACTAAAACGAATTTTCGATGAATGGAAAAAAGCTAAAATTTAATAGTAAGACGATACACGGCGGACAACAACCTGATAAAGCTTATGGTTCGGTAATGCCACCCATTTATCAAACCTCCACCTATGCACAAACTACTCCGGGTGGGCATCAAGGGTACGAATATTCTCGAAGTGCCAACCCTACACGAACCGCATTGGAAAATTCATTGGCCAGTATCGAAAACGGAAACTATGGCTTGGCCTTTGCCAGTGGTCTTGCCGCGATAGATGCTGTGATTAAATTATTGAATCCCGGTGACGAGGTTGTTTCGACCAATGACCTCTATGGCGGTAGTTACCGTTTGTTCAAACAAGTTTTTGAAAAATATGGAATCACCTTTCATTTTGTCGGTATGCAAAATGCAGAAGCTATCGAAGATTACATCAATAGGAACACCAAGTTGATTTGGGTAGAGACCCCGACCAACCCCATGATGAACGTTATCGATATCGTTGCAGTTTCGCGACTTGCAAAAAAACATGATGTTCTGTTGGCTGTTGACAATACGTTTGCTACACCTTACTTACAGACTCCTTTAGACCTCGGTGCCGATATTGTGATGCATTCCGCTACCAAATACTTAGGGGGCCATAGCGATGTGGTGGTAGGTGCCCTGGTTGTGAAAGACAAGGAGCTCGCCGATAAACTCTATTTTATTCAAAACGCTAGCGGTGCGGTCTGTGGCCCGATGGATAGTTTTCTGACGCTTCGCGGAATTAAAACACTTCATGTACGCATGCAACGCCATTGTGAGAATGGCGAAGCTATTGCCCTGTATTTAGTGAAACATCCGAAGATAGAAAAAGTATATTGGCCAGGTTTTGAAGAACACCCGAATTACGATATTGCCAAAAGTCAAATGAAGGGTTTTGGGGGTATGATATCTTTTGTTGCCAAGGGAAGTAGTTATGAAGAAGCGATTAAAATCGTAGAAAAACTTCAGGTTTTTACATTGGCCGAATCATTAGGTGGCGTAGAAAGTTTAGCAGGCCATCCTGCAAGCATGACCCATGCGAGTATTCCCAAAGAAGAACGCAAAAAAAGTGGTGTCGTCGATGCTTTGATTCGATTGAGTGTCGGTATTGAAGATGTCGATGATCTTATCGCCGATCTAGAACAGGCTATAGGATAGTCCGCTCTTTAAACCGCCCCTATGGGAGGGTTAGGGAGGGGATAAATAAATTGTCTAATTTTTAAAAAATCAAGGTTTTAATTATAGAAATAGCATAATTTTGCCGTTATATTTGAAATTCAATAAAATAACTCAATCATAATTACTCCTTATGGATGCAAAAATTAAGGTCTTCATGGACGAAGTCACGGAAAGAAACGGTCACGAGCCCGAATTCATTCAGGCGGTACAGGAAGTTGCTGAAACGGTAATTCCGTACATCGCCAAGAATAAAATTTACAATGGTAAGAACATTTTGTTACGTATGGTCGAGCCAGAAAGGCTGCTATCGTTTCGTGTCGCTTGGGTCGATGACGATGGCGAGATTCATGTAAATCGTGGGTATCGCATTCAGATGAATTCGGCTATCGGTCCTTATAAAGGTGGATTACGTTTTCATCCTTCTGTAAATGCCAGTATCTTAAAGTTTTTGGCCTTTGAACAGGTGTTTAAAAATAGTCTGACCACACTGCCCATGGGTGGTGGAAAAGGGGGTTCCGATTTTGATCCGAAAGGAAAATCCGATGATGAAGTAATGCGCTTTTGCCATGCTTTTATGGTGGAGTTGTGTCGCCATATTGGTCCCAATACCGACGTACCTGCTGGAGATATTGGCGTAGGTGCCCGAGAAATTGGTTTCCTTTTTGGGATGTATAAAAAAATCAGGAACGAATTTACTGGTGTCTTAACTGGAAAAGGACTGTCATGGGGCGGGTCTAAAATACGTCCGGAAGCCACAGGATACGGCACCGTATATTTTGCTCAAAGCATGCTAAAGACAATGGGCGAGGGTTTTGATGGAAAGACGGTCGTAATCTCTGGTTCAGGTAACGTGGCGCAATATGCCGCGGAAAAGGTTATTCAACTCGGCGGCAAGGTCGTAACGCTTTCCGATTCCGGAGGCTATATTTATGATGAGGATGGTATCGATGCCAAGAAGTTGGCCTTTGTGATGGATCTGAAGAATAACAAACGTGGTAGAATTTCAACATATACAGAAAAGTATAAATCAGCGAAGTTTAATAAGGGTAAAACACCATGGGATGTAAAATGCGATATCGCATTGCCCTGTGCAACCCAAAATGAACTGGAAGAAAAAGATGCCAAAGAACTCTTGGATAATGGTTGTATTTGTGTGGCAGAAGGCGCAAATATGCCTTGTACGGCAGATGCCGTTCATGCTTTTCATAGAGCCAAGGTCTTATTTGCACCGGGTAAGGCTTCGAATGCCGGAGGTGTTGCTACCTCTGGTCTTGAAATGTCGCAAAACTCGTTGCGTATCAGTTGGACAAGGGAAGAAGTTGATGAAAGGCTGAAAGATATTATGGAAGACATTCACGATTCCTGTATCGAATACGGTAAAGAAAAAGACGGGTATTGCAACTATGCAAAAGGAGCGAATATTGCCGGTTTTGTTAAGGTCGCAGATGCGATGTTGGCCCAAGGGGTGATTTAAAGATAAGAGGGTAAGGTGCGATTTACGAATTTTTGAAGTGCGATGGATTTCTTGGAAATGCCTCGCACTTTTGTTTTTTAGATTTTTTTCATTTAAAGGAACTAATTTTGCCAATTAGCGTAATTTCGATATTGTCTCCTTGAAATGCAACCGATGAGGGAGGCACGACTGCGAGTATTACACTTAGGGGTGTTCTCCCAACTAGTCGAAAAATCACCATTAAAATGCAAATAACCACCAAAGCAATTGTCCTTACTTCCCTTAAATATGGTGATAAGAGCCTTATCGTTAAGGTATTTACGGCATCTGACGGGTTAAAATCGTATTTGTTAAGAGGAGTTTTGGCCTCAAAAAAGGGGAAATTAAAGCCAGCTTATTTCCAATCACTAACACAGCTTGAGATTGTAGCTTACCATAAAAACAAAGGTACTTTGGAAAGTATTCGTGAGGCCAAAGTGAATTATCATTATAAAACCCTGCATAGCGCTATTGCGAAGAACGCTATGACGCTGTTTTTGGCCGAAATGTTGGGGAACAGCATTCACGAAGAAGAACCGAACCAAGGTCTTTTTGAATTCTTGGAAGCCTCGCTACAATGGTTGGATACCCATGGCGATATTTCCAATTTCCATATTTATTTTTTGATTCGGCTCACCAAGTATTTAGGGTTTTATCCAGATACAAACGAGATGGAAGCCTCTTGCTTTGATCTAATGGAAGGGGAGTTTACCGAGACCCCTTCGTTAAACCCCATACTCACTGGAGAAAACCTTAATTATTTCAAAACGTTCTTGGGCATAAATTTTGATAGCATACATAACGTCAAAATGAACAAAAGCAACCGGCAAGAACTATTACAATCCTTAGTGTTGTATTATGAATTGCATTTACAAGGATTTCGAAAGCCAAAGTCCCTTGCTGTCTTGAACGAAGTTTTTAGCTAGTATTATGCAGCGGATAGTATACGTTTTCGCATTGTTATTTTATATATCGATCTCCGCTCAAGAAATCAAAATTTTGGATGCGGATAGCAGGGAACCTATCTCTAATGTGGCCATTTATAATATAGATAGATCTAAGACGGCGCTGTCAGATTTCAATGGAATAACTGACTTGTCGGTTTTTGAACGGAACGAACGTATCACTTTCAAACACCTCAGTTATCAGATTAGAAAAAGCACCCCTTCGCAAATCGCCAGACGGAATGGGCAAATCTACATGGTAATGAAGGCCGAACAGCTCGATGAAGTGGTGATGTCGGTCTCGAAATGGGAACAACAGAAGAAAGACATTCCCAATAAAATAGCGGTGATAGCAGCAAGGGATATCGCATTTACCAATCCGCAGACTTCGGCCGACCTTTTGCAAAATAGCGGTAAGGTCTTTGTTCAAAAAAGCCAATTGGGCGGTGGTAGCCCAATGATTCGAGGCTTCGCGACCAATAGGCTATTGCTTTCGGTAGATGGAGTGCGAATGAACAACGCGATTTTCAGGGGCGGAAATCTTCAGAACGTGATTGCCATCGACCCATACACTATAAAAAGTACCGAGGTAATTTTTGGTCCCGGTTCGGTAATCTATGGTAGTGATGCCATAGGGGGAGTTATGAATTTCTACACGAAAAAAGCCGAATTTTCGAGTACGGATAGCCTTCAGTTTTCAGGGGATGCCAGCTATCGGTTTGCATCATCCAATTCTGAAAATACCTTACATCTCGATTTTAATTTAGGAAAAAAGAAATGGGCCTTTTTTACCAGCGCGTCCTATAATAATTTCGGCGATTTGAAAATGGGGAAGCATGGCCCCCAATCTTATTTGAGAGACAAGTACGTCGTTACAAAAAACGGACGAGATGAATTAGTAAGAAATGAAAAATCAAGGATTCAGAACCCTACTAATTATGATCAGATCAACTTGATGCAGAAAATAGCCTACAGCCCCAACAATACCTGGAACTATGATTTAGGGCTGCACTATTCCGAATCTTCCGATTATGCGAGGTACGATCGCTTGATACGGCCGAATAGCCAAAATAATGGGCTACGCTCTGCAGAATGGTACTATGGTCCGCAAAAGTGGTTCATGGGCAACTTACAGTTACGAAAAAGGGGTAAGAGTATTTTTTATGATGGCCTAAAAATCACGACTGCCTATCAACGTTTTGAAGAGAGTAGAAACGATAGGGATTTTCAAGACCCTGTTCGGTTTACGACCGAGGAAAAAGTCGATGCGATTTCGACCAATATCGATTTCGAAAACAAAAAAATCGGGAATTTGAGACTTTACTACGGAGGTGAATATATTTTCAATAAAGTAGCTTCGGATGGTAGCCAACAAAATATCGAAACGACCTTGGTTTCCGATGCCGCTTCTCGCTACCCTGATGGTTCTACATGGCAGACCTTGGCGGGCTATATCAACGGGGAATATAAGGCTAAACCCAATTTTACCTTACTTTCCGGTTTGCGTTACAGTCATGTGTGGATTGATGCGGTCTTCGATAAAACATTTTATCCCTTCCCATTCGATGATGCGAATTTGGATAATGGCGCATTAACGGGCAGTCTTGGCTTCAGTTGGTTTCCGAAGGCCAATTTACAAATTACCTTGAACGGCTCGACCGGATTTCGTGCACCGAATATTGACGATGTAGGGAAAATTTTTGATTCGGAGCCAGGGTCGGTGGTGGTACCCAATCCTGATTTGGAACCGGAATATGCCTATAACGCCGAGCTCGGCGTTTTCAAAAACTTCAATGACAAACTAGTGGTCAAAGGGGCCACTTTTTATACTTACCTGGTAGATGCCCTTGTTCGCAGGGATTTCGATTTCAACGGACAGTCGCAAATTGAATACAAAGGGGAACTCAGTAATGTTCAGGCTATACAGAATGCCGCAAAGGCTTTTGTCTACGGATTTGAATTCGGTCTAGAAGCCTTTCTTTCCGATAATTTTTCTATTGCATCAAATCTAACATTTACCGAAGGTGTAGAAGAAGAGGAAGACGGCAGCAATTCTCCGGGAAGACATGTTGCGCCCACCTTTGGAGATTTTCATTTGGTCTGGAAAAATCAGCGGCTAAAGACCGATCTGTTCCTGAACTATAACGGTAGCATTCCTTTTGACGATTTGGCGGCCTCCGAACGTAGTAAAGATTATATCTACGCTGTCGATGCAAACGGAAACCCGTACTCCCCATCGTGGCACACCCTAAATTTCCGTTCACAATACACTATTTCAAATGCCCTTAAAGCTTCTGTAAGCGTTGAAAACCTTACCAATCAACGTTATCGTTCCTATTCTTCGGGTATTGCCGCGCCGGGCACCAATATCATTTTAGGTTTAGGGTATCGGTTTTAATCTAAGTAATTCCACGACGGTTCTGCCTCGAGGATAGTCGGTTTTAAGAAATTTTTATTCCCCAAATGTCAGTCTGAACTCCGTTGAAAGACTGTGGAGCAGGTATGCCCTTCGATTAGGCTCAGGTAGGAATAGCGTAATTTTATCCCATAAAAAAACCTTCCGTTTAGGAGGGTGATTTTATCAAAGTTGGTTTGGTTGAATTTGGTAAGCTATTAGCTTTTCGTAGGTCAAGTTCCGATTTGGGATTCGTAACTTTTTTCGGTTAAGTTCAAAGGGCGACTTGGGGTCAACATTATCACTTAATTACAATGTAAACTTAAGTTCGTTTTGAGAAATATCTAAATTATTGTTGTGAACTTGTGCCAGTATGTTGTGAAAAATACGAATGGTTCGATTTCTTCGGTGAACCGCATGGGTAAATAGTCCCTAAAGTTTTGCCCACAAAAAAACCCCAACGTTTCCGTCAGGGTTTCTCGTAACAAGAAATGTTGTTTTAGTTGTCGTCTACTGCATCTTCGATTGCGTCACCGGCGTCGTCAACAGCATCCTCGATTTCATCGGCGGCATCTTCTGCTGCGTCTTCTATATCATTGCCAACTTCTTCCACAGCATCTTTGGCTTTGTCGGCTTCTTCCCTGCACGAAACGAAGGATACGCTTACCGCTAGCATTAAAATTACACTTAGAATTAATTTTTTCATGATTGTGCGTTTAAATGTTTAGTTTTTTTGTTGCAAGGATATACGGATGTATTTCATATTTAGATGCTATTCCGTGTCATTTCAATCAAACCAAGTGTTTTTGGCATATATTTCGCTTCTTACAAAGGTCGAAATCAATCAAAATCCCTAATTTTGCAGCCTTAAATAAGGATACCCAGTATGAACTTCGCGGAATATAAAGGATTGGATTTGCCAAAGGTAGCAGAAGAGATTCTTGACTATTGGAAGCAAAACCGGATTTTCGAGAAAAGCGTTTCCGAACGGGAAGGCAAACCTAGCTATGTCTTCTATGAAGGTCCGCCATCGGCAAATGGTATGCCCGGTATCCATCACGTTATGGCACGTACCATTAAGGATATTTTTCCGCGGTACAAGACCATGAAAGGTTTTCAGGTGAAGCGCAAAGCGGGCTGGGATACGCACGGTCTTCCTATAGAACTTGGTGTCGAAAAAGAATTGGGTATCACCAAAGAAGATATTGGTAAGAAAATATCTGTGGAAGATTATAACGCCGCCTGCAAAAAAGCGGTCATGCGCTATACCGATGTCTGGAACCGAATGACCGAACAGGTAGGGTATTGGGTCGATATGAATGATCCGTACATCACCTATAAGTCGAAATACATGGAGTCGGTCTGGTGGTTGCTCAAGCAGATATATGATAAAGGGCTGATATATAAGGGTTATACCATTCAACCGTATTCCCCCAAAGCTGGTACGGGACTCAGTTCTCACGAATTGAACCAGCCGGGCACCTATCAAGATGTTACGGATACGACTGTGGTGGCACAGTTCAAGGCAATCGAATCTTCGCTACCCAATCTTCTTAAAAATGAAGGTGACATCTATTTTTTGGCATGGACGACAACACCTTGGACGTTGCCTTCGAATACGGCATTAACTGTCGGGCTAAAAATTGATTATGTTTTGGTAGAGACTTATAATCAGTATACGTTTCAGCCTATCAATGTCGTCTTGGCCAAGAGTCTAATAAATAAACAATTCGCAGGTAAGTTCAATAAAGTCGATACTAAACCTGAACTTCTGGAATACACCTCGGGGGATAAAAAAATACCATTCTACATAGTCAAAGAATTTGTAGGTAAAGATTTAGTCGGGATAAAATATGAACAACTTCTCGATTATGCCCAACCCTACCAAAATCTAGAAAATGCTTTCCGAGTAATTTCTGGCGACTTCGTTACTACCGAAGACGGTACAGGAATCGTGCATACTGCTCCGACCTTTGGTGCCGATGATGCATTGGTCGCCAAACAGGCCGAACCTGAAGTGCCGCCTTTGTTGGTTTTGGACGAAAACAACAATCCGGTACCGTTAGTTGACCTACAGGGCAAGTTTCGTCTTGAAATGAAGGAACTCGGAGGAAAATATGTGAAGAACGAATACTACGAAGATGGCGCGGCACCTGAGAAATCTATAGACGTCGAAATTGCTATAAAACTTAAGAAAGAGAACAAAGCTTTTAAAGTCGAAAAATATGTACACAGCTACCCGAATTGCTGGCGTACCGATAAACCTATTTTATACTACCCGTTAGATTCGTGGTTCATCAAGATTACCGATGTAAAAGACCGTATGTTCGAATTGAACCAGACGATTAATTGGAAACCAAAATCGACCGGTGAAGGCCGTTTTGGAAACTGGTTGGCCAATGCCAACGACTGGAACCTTTCGCGATCTCGATATTGGGGCATACCGCTTCCTATTTGGCGAACGGAAGACGGAAAGGAAGAAATCATCATCGGTTCAGTGGCCGAATTGAAATCAGAAATGTCAAAAGCTGTTTCCGCAGGAGTTCTGCAGAAAGACATTTTTGAAGATTTTATCGTGGGTGACCTATCCGAAGATAATTATGATAAAATCGACCTGCATAAAAATATTGTTGATGGGATTGTGTTGGTTTCCTCAAACGGAAAACCTATGAAAAGGGAAGCTGACCTTATCGACGTTTGGTTCGATAGCGGATCTATGCCCTATGCGCAATGGCATTATCCGTTCGAAAACAAAGAACTTATTGACGAAGGAAAGACTTTTCCGGCCGATTTTATCGCCGAAGGGGTTGACCAGACCAGAGGTTGGTTCTACACCTTGCACGCCATTGGCACAATGGTTTTCGATTCGGTGGCCTATAAAAATGTAGTTTCCAACGGACTTGTTTTGGATAAGGAAGGCAAAAAAATGTCAAAACGTTTGGGCAATGCTGCAGATCCTTTCGAGACGATGAAAGAACATGGCGCAGATGCGACACGTTGGTATATGATTTCAAACGCCAATCCGTGGGATAACCTAAAATTTGATGTCGATGGAATCGTAGAGGTCAAGCGTAAATTTTTCGGAACACTTTATAATACCTACTCTTTCTTTGGGTTATATGCCAATATTGATGAATTTGATTATTCAGAGGAAGAGATCCCGTTGAACGAACGGCCCGAAATCGACCGTTGGGTTTTGTCCGAATTACATTCATTGATTAAAGTAGTCGACGATGCATATGCCGACTACGAACCGACCAAAGCGACCCGTGCGATTTCCGATTATGTACAAGAGAATTTGAGCAACTGGTATGTACGCCTTTGTAGAAGACGTTTTTGGAAAGGAGATTACCAAAAGGATAAAATATCGGCTTACCAGACGCTATATACCTGTTTGGAGACGGTAGCTAAACTGTCGGCCCCCGTAGCCCCTTTCTTTATGGACCGCCTCTACAAAGATTTGACCAACACGACGAAAAACGAAGCTTTTGAAAGTGTGCATTTGGCCGATTTTCCGAAATTTGATGCATCCATAGTAAATAAGGAACTGGAAAGCCAGATGGAAAAAGCCCAGACGATTTCTTCGTTGGTACTCTCTATACGTCAGAAAGAAAAAATAAAAGTTCGCCAACCGCTGCAGAAGATTATGATTCCTGTTTTGGATAAAAAACAGAAGCAAGAAATCGAGGCGGTGGCCGATTTGATAAAATCTGAAGTAAATGTAAAAGAGGTAGAACTTTTAGATGATGCTTCCGGAATTCTGGTCAAACAGATTAAACCGAATTTCAAGGTTTTGGGTCCAAAATTCGGAAAAGACATGAAAAGAATAGCCCAAGCCGTGGGCAAACTCGATCAGACGGATATCCAAAAAATTGAGCAGGAGGGCGAAATATCACTTGAAATTGAAAATAAAATCATTACATTACAGTTACAAGATGTAGAGATTGCATCGCAAGATATCGAAGGTTGGCTGGTGGCCAGCTCCGGTTCGCTTACCGTAGCACTTGACGTTACTATCGATGATGAGCTTCGAAAAGAGGGCATTGCACGTGAGCTTGTAAACCGAATTCAGAATATTCGAAAAGATTCCGGTTTCGAGGTCACCGATAAGATTGACATTAAAATTCTAAAAGATGGTTTTGTCGAAAAAGCGGTCGAAAGCAATATAAATTATATCAAGACCGAAACGTTGACCGCCAAACTCGATTTCGAGGAAATATTGGAAAAGGGAACTGAGGTTGCCTTTGATGAAGTGAACACTAAATTATTTATTGAAAAACATTAAAAGATGGCACAAGATTTAAAAGTAAGATATTCGGACAAGGATCTGGCCGAATTCAAAACGCTGATTGAAGAAAAAATTGAAAAGGCTAAAAGCCATTTGAACCTTTTAAAAAGTTCGTATATGAACGATGGTAATAATGGTACGGACGATACATCTCCAACCTTTAAGGCATTTGAAGAAGGTTCCGAAACTATGAGCAAAGAAGCGAATACCCAATTGGCCATACGTCAAGAAAAGTTCATTAGAGACTTGAAAAATGCATTGCTGCGAATCGAGAATAAAACTTACGGTATTTGCCGAGTCACCGGAAAGCTTATCGCCAAAGAGCGTCTTAAGCTCGTTCCGCACGCAACATTGAGCATTGAAGCCAAGAATATGCAGAAATAATTTGTAAATAAGAGGTACATTTTATCGACCTGCGAGGCAATCAATACCCTTGCAGGTCTTTTTGTATACTTTCGAAGATGAGGTTTTTTGTTTTACTATTTTTTTCTTTTCAAATTTTGCCTGCTCAAAAAGTGGTCAAAAAGTCTATTGTCAATTCCGAAATAGCGGTTATAAACATAGATGTAACTAATTGTTATAAGCTTGCGTTAGATACGGATGTTGGTAATGAAATGGTCTTAGAGGCGACAATTGATGGTGAATATAAAAATGACCTTATGCTAAACTCAAAACAGGAAGGCCATACGATCCACGTCAGCAGTGGTTTTCAATCTATTTTTAAAAACCCGAACGATAAGTTGAGTGCACATAAAGTGATTTCGATTGCATTGAAAATATATATACCAGAAAATAAAAGCGTAGTTGTCTATGGTAGCAATTGCAATGTGTCGGTTGCCGGAAACTATCGAAAACTGAAAATCACATTGAACGATGGCCAATGTGTTCTCAACAATGTTTCGGAGTCCGTTACCGTAATGACCCGAAGTGGGGATATTTCTGCATATACCAAAGGTGCCGAAGTCAAGGCAAAAAGTAAGTACGGAAATGTTCAAAGCGATGAAATACCTGCCAAGGATGACCGCTACGATCTTACCTCGATCACAGGTAATATCAGCATCAGGAAAACCGAATAATATACTTATTTTTGCCCATTCAAACCGTTAATAAAACTATGGGTCTAAAAAAGTCGTTGTGTCTTATTGCAGCAGTTTTGCTAATAGATCAAGTTAGTAAGGTCTACATAAAAACACATTTTGTGTTGGGTGATTCCATCGATGTATTTAATTGGTTCAAGATATTGTTCATCGAGAATTCTGGTGCGGCTTGGGGGGCAAAGCTTAGTGATTTCCTTCCCGTTTCAGAGCCTATCGGCAAGCTGGTGTTGACGGTATTTCGACTTTTTGCGGTAGCGGGAATAGGGTATTGGCTATACGATACGATTAAAAAACATGCTTCAAAGACCTTGATACTAGCAGTTTCTTTAATCTTTGCTGGGGCTTTGGGCAACATTATCGATTCTGTATTCTATGGGATCGTGTTCAATGAAAGCTACCAGCAAGTAGCTACTGCCTTTTCAGATGAGCCTTATGGTGGTCTTTTTTATGGCAAAGTGGTCGATATGCTGTACTTTCCTATTATCGATGCGACATGGCCCGATTGGGTGCCTTATTTTGGGGGTTCTGATTTTCGTTTTTTCGAACCGGTGTTCAACATCGCCGATATGGCGATAAGCACGGGCGTAGGTATTCTTATCGTTTTCAATAAGAAAGCTTTTGGACAAACAGAAGAAAATGTTTTGGCCAATGAGAATCAGTCCTTCGAAAATGAATAGATTTTCGAAGGTGTAACGCAATAGTCCAAAACAATATCGTCTTCGTTAAAATCGGTTACGGCTTCTTCGGGCTCGAATAACGACAAGCCTATTTTTTTAACGTCGATTCGGCATTGTGCCAGAAACCTATCGTAAAATCCTTTTCCATATCCGACACGGTTTCCATTTTTATCAAAGGCCAAAAGAGGAATAAAAACCACGTCGATTTTATTCGTTGGCACTTCGATGCCATCGACGGGTTCAGGAATGTTCCATTTATTTTTTTGAAGTCTCGTGGCATCGGTAAGTAGGTAGTTCTTCAAGACTCCATCGCCCTCGATTTTTGGAAGTACTATGTTTTTATCCTTTCCCTGAAGTATAGAAAGGATAAACGTAGTGTCGATTTCTTTTTTCTCTGCAATCGGTAAGAATAGGTGGAAATAATCCAATCTCCAAATAGGAAGTTTCAACGCGAAATTAGCAATGCCTAAACTAGAATTTAAGAGGGATGCGCTAGAAGTAGCACTTCTAAGATTTGTATAGCGAGACCGTAAATCTTTTTTTAACATCGATTCATGATCAGACTCTAATAATGGGGAACTCTGAGTGTACCTATTCTTTAGCGATTACCGCGTAATAAATCTTGAAAGAAATCATCAAGATTAGGTACAAACCTAGGGTTATAATATACTTATCCATAGGGTAATTGATTTTGATAAAATAAAACTAAATAAAAATTACCTTACAAACACTTTTAAATGCAACTTTTTATCGTTGAAATACATCTTTTAGTATTTTTTTAACGTTTTGAAGCTGTTTGGACGTAAAATATATAGAATTGGCACTTTTGTTTTTATAGGTAACGACCTACAAAAAAATCTTATAAAATTTTCAAATCTTTTTTTTTTTTTGGTTCTCTGAACCAATATTGAATCAGCTTGGTAATTACTCTTAAAAAGTGATTTGGACGTATAGTTAAAATAATATAAAACAATCTTTCCTTTGGTTAAAACGTAGTAATTTAACTGCATCTAATCTATTCGATCGATCTAACCCGATTAAGTTTAATCCGCTTACACAATGCCCGAAGTTTCCATCGAAATACAGTTAACTACGTTACCCAAGAATCCAGGGGTATATCAGTTCTATGATTCTGATGAAAAAATACTTTATGTGGGTAAGGCAAAAAATCTTAAGAAACGGGTCACTTCCTATTTTACCAAAAACCACGAGTACGGAAAGACGCGGGTGATGGTCAAAAAGATACAGCGTATAAAGCACATTGTTGTCCCCACGGAGTCGGATGCCCTTCTTTTGGAGAATAACCTTATAAAAAAGTATCGGCCAAGATATAATGTGCTGTTGAAAGACGATAAATCATATCCATGGATCTGTATTAAGAACGAGCGTTTTCCACGAATTTTCCCCACTCGAAAACTGATTAAGGACGGGTCGGAATATTATGGCCCTTACACCAGCATGAAAACCGTACGTACACTTTTAGATTTGGTAAAAAGTGTTTACCCGCTACGCACTTGTAATTATGATCTATCCCCGGAAAAAATTCATAATGGTAAGTATAAAGTATGTCTAGAATATCATTTGGGTAATTGCAAAGGTCCCTGCGAGGCTCTTCAAAGTGGCGAAGAATATCAGAATCAAATAGAGGACATTAGACAGATCATAAAAGGGAATTTTAAATCATCGTTAAATTATTTTAGGACACAGATGAAATTATTGGCCGCCGACATGCAATTCGAGGACGCCCAACGTATCAAAGACAAGATTGAGGTTTTGGAGAACTATCAGGTCAAGTCCACTATCGTAAATCCTAAAATCAATAATGTAGATGTATTTTCCATTATTTCCGATGAATCACATGCCTATGTGAACTTTTTGCAGCTGTCTCATGGCTCGATTGTCCGTTCTCACACTTTGGAAATCAAAAAGAAGCTCGATGAAACCGATAGTGACCTTTTGCAATTAGCGATAATAGAGATTCGACAGCGTTTCGGTTCGCAATCGGAAGAACTGTACCTGCCCTTTGAGGTCATGGTAGAACCTCACTTGAGAGTTACCGTGCCTAAATTGGGCGATAAAAAGCGCATTGTAGACTTATCGGAGCGTAATGCCAAGTTTTTTCGGCAAGAGCGGTTCAAGCAGATAAAAATTATTGATCCCGACCGGCATACGAACCGTATCATGGCGCAGATGCAGAAAGATTTAAGGCTATCGGAAGAACCCAGGCATATCGAATGTTTCGATAACAGTAATATGCAAGGAAGTAACCCCGTTGCAGCCTGTGTAGTTTTCAAGAACGGGAAGCCCTCGAAAAAAGAATACCGTCATTTTAATATTAAAACCGTTATAGGCCCTGATGATTTTGCCTCAATGGAGGAGGTAGTATTCAGACGTTACAAAAGACTTTTGACAGAGAAGCAACCCTTGCCCCAATTGATTGTCATTGATGGTGGGAAAGGGCAGTTGTCATCGGCCCTGAAAAGTTTGGATATGCTTGGCTTACGTAGAAAAATAGCAATAATAGGCATTGCCAAACGCTTAGAGGAAATTTATTTTCCTGAAGACCCTATTCCGTTGTATCTAGACAAGAAGTCTGAAAGTCTTAAAATCATCCAACAATTACGCAACGAGGCACATCGTTTCGGAATCACCTTCCACAGGAATAAACGGAGCAAAGCTGCCATAAATTCTGAGTTGGAGAGCATTGTAGGGGTTGGTGAAAAAACAGCCCAAGAATTGTTGAAAAGCTTTAAATCGGTAAAAAGGATCAAAGACGCATCCATCGAAAATTTGGCTGAAACGGTAGGTATGGTAAAGGCCAAAAAAATTTATGAAACATTCCACAAGTAAAGTCGTTTGATTTTATAGTATGCAAAAAGCATTTTTATTTTTTTGGGTTTTTTCAATGGGTCTTTCCTTGATGGCTCAGAACCCTAATGGGGAAGACCTAAAAATAGGTCTGGTACTCAGTGGGGGTGGCGCAAAGGGTATGGCTCACATCGGTGCATTAAAGGTAATCGAGGAAGCTGGAATAGAAATCGATTACATTGGCGGAACCAGTATGGGAGCCATTGTCGGGGCATTATACGCAGCAGGCTATTCTGCTATGGAACTTGATTCGATTTTTCGCACGACCAATTTCAACAACTTGATAGAAGATAATCTTCCCAGAAGCGCCAAAACCTTTTACGAAAAGGAAGACTCCGAGCGGTATGCTATTACCTTGCCTTTTAACAAGTTCAAGGTGTCTGTACCCTCCTCTTTATCTGGCGGCCAGAACGTGTATAATGAACTCGTGAGGTTATTATATCCTGTTAAAGATATTATTCAATTTGATAAGTTGCCAATTCCTTTTTTGTGTATGGCAACAAACATAGAGACCGGAGAGGAAGTTCTTTTAGATAGTGGTTATCTGCCCGAAGCCGTAATGGCAAGTGGGGCACTACCTTCTCTCTTCGCCCCTGCAAACATTGACGGTCAAGTATTGATTGATGGTGGGGTGGTGAACAACTATCCTGTAGCAGAAGTTAAAGAAATGGGAGCAGATATCATTATTGGGGTAGATGTACAACATGGGCTGAGAGACCGCGAAGAACTATTGTCTGCAACAGATATACTTTTGCAGATCAATAATTATAGAACGGCTCTTGATATGGAAGAAAAATCGAAGTTGACCGATGTCTATATCAAGCCCGATATGAGCGGCTATTCCGTAATAGATTTCAACTTGTACAATACGATAATAAAAGATGGAGAAGATGCCGCTCGGGAAAAATACGCCGAACTCAAACGACTTTCTAATCGGCAAAACCGGAATAAAATTAAGGTGGAGAAGGTAAAACCACAAGATACCTTGACCATTAATCGTCTGGTAATTACAGGTAGCGAAAATTACTCCCGGGGCTATGTGAAGGGCAAATTAAGGTTCGATACAGATAGAACGACCACTTTTGCTAAATTAAGGCAAGGCATCAGTAATTTGTCGGCAACAGGCAACTTTCAGACCATTCGTTATAAATTGCTGGCCAACGATGTAGACCAAGAATTAATCTTGAATTTAGAGGAAAACCCGAATAAGACCCTTCTTCGTTTGGGTGCCCATTACGATGATCTTTACCAAACTGCGGCTCTTGTTAACCTAACACAAAAAAACTTGATTACCCGCGACGATGTTACCTCTTTCGATTTTATCATTGGCGACAATATTCGGTACAACCTCCAATATTATGTAGATAAAGGTTCGTATTGGAGTTTTGGTGTCAATTCGCGCTTCAATGCGTTCGCTAAAGAAGTCGATTTTGATTTGATACGCGGTAATTTTGAGCTGCCAATATTTACCGATGTGAATACCATTAACTTAGATGTTACCGACTTTACAAACCAAGTCTATGTGGAGACCGTATTGCGGGAAGAGTTTGCCTTTAGAATGGGATTGGAATACAAATTTTTAAAATATGCTACGAAAACCTTGGGTCGGAACGAAGAAGAGGCGGCGCGAGCTGCGTTAAAAATGGAAGATGATCGCACCTTGTTTGAGAAAAGCAACTTTTTTGGTGCCTTTGGTCAGCTAAAGCTAGATACGTATGATGATAAATATTTTCCGACCAAGGGGCTATATTTCGATGGCGATTTTCACTTTTATGTACTGTCTTCCGATTTTAACAATAATTTTAAAGAATTTTCGATTGCCAAGGCCCGAATGGGAACGGCTTTGCCCCTTATCGGTAATCTGTCTTTGAACATCGAAGCAGAGGGGGGGTTTAAGTTGGGTACTTCTAACATAACCTCGTTCGACTTTGTGTTGGGGGGGTATGGTACCAACCTCATTAACAACTTTATTCCGTTCTTGGGGTACGATTTTCTATCCCTCCCAGGGAACAGTTTTGTCAAGGCCTTTGGAAGGCTTGATTTAGAGTTCGCTCCTAAAAACCATTTTATGTTCTCCGCTAACTTTGCCAACGTCGAAGATGATCTTTTTAGGACAGGGGAGTGGTTTACAAGCCCTAATTTTTCAGGCTATGGAGTAGGCTATGGGTGGGAGTCTTTTCTAGGCCCGATTCAGGCACACTATTCTTGGTCTCCTGAAGGCAAAACCAGCAATTTCTTTTTTAGCTTGGGGTATTGGTTTTAAAAGTTCAAGCCCAAGTTCAAGTGTCAAAGTCAAAAAAGTTTTGGTCAAGCTGAACTTGTCGAATTGCCAAACCTTAAAGCACTCTGCGCTTTTTTTCCGATATTTGCAGGGTATGCTACAGTCAAGAATAGATATTACTTCCCACCTTAGGGCCATGTGGTAGAAAGTTTACCATGAAATACCCTTCCCTCATTAGAGAGAATCTGTATTGCCATTCCCAAAATTTCCCATCAATAGCAAATCCATTAAATTCAAAAAAGTACAATTATGTCAACTTTCGATAAAACTTCATTACAATTGCCCAAGGAAAACCTAGAAGCGGGAGACTTTCTACCTTTACTAGGTACCGACTATGTAGAACTTTACGTAGGTAATGCCAAGCAAGCTGCCCATTATTACATGTCGGCTTGGGGCTTTCAGCCTTTGGCCTATGCCGGTCTCGAAACAGGCCTCAAAGACCGAGTATCTTATGTGATACGACAAGATAAAATCCGCTTGGTTTTGACTTCGCCCCTAAAATCGGGCGGAGAGATAAACAAACATATCGACGCACATGGCGATGGTGTAAAAGCGATTGCCCTTTGGGTAGATGATGCTGCCCATAGCCACAAAGAAACTACCAAAAGAGGTGCAGACAGCTATCTCGAACCTAAAGCAGTAAATGACGATAAAGGTGAAGTTGTTCTTTCCGGTATTCATACTTATGGTGAGACCGTGCACATTTTTGTAGAACGCAAAAATTATGAAGGCGTTTTTATGCCAGGGTATCGGGCATGGAATCCTTACTACCAACCTTCCGATGTAGGCTTAAAATATGTTGACCATATGGTGGGCAATGTGGGGTGGAACGAAATGAACAAATGGTGCGAGTTCTATGCCAAAGTCATGGGTTTTGCCCAATTGGTCTCTTTCGATGATAAGGATATTTCTACAGACTACACGGCTCTAATGAGCAAGGTGATGAGTAATGGTAATGGTCGGATAAAATTCCCTATCAATGAACCTGCCGATGGCCGAAAAAAATCGCAGATCGAAGAATACATTGAATTCTACAACGGTGCCGGTGTACAGCACATGGCCTTTGCTACTGACAATATCATAGAAACGGTAACCGCCTTACGCGATAGGGGCATTGAATTTTTGACAGTACCCTCTAGTTACTATGAAGATGTTCTTGATCGCGTTGGTGAAATCGATGAAGATCTTGCGCCATTGAGCGAACTGGGTATATTGATCGACAGGGATGACGAAGGTTATCTACTGCAGATTTTCACAAAACCGATTCTAGACCGCCCGACGATGTTTATAGAGATTATACAACGTAAAGGCGCAAAATCATTCGGAAAAGGAAACTTTAAGGCACTCTTCGAGGCCATAGAACGAGAACAGGAGTCTAGGGGTACGCTTTAAAACTTTATGAGGGAGATCTTCAGTACTGGAGTTTCCGAACCAGCC